>JAHEGY010000084.1 GCA_024644875.1 Cyclobacteriaceae bacterium | reverse complement strand
CATAAATATCCCCAAATGCAGATTGGCCGGCTTCCAGGCCCAGCATACCGGGGATGATGGATCCATCCACCTGCCCGCAAATGCCTCCAACCAGGTTTTCATCCTTTCCGGTCATGGGCGTGACAAGCATATCACAGGTAGAAGTACCCATAACCTTGCTAAGGGTATATTCCCTGACTTCGCCGCCCAATGCACCACTATGTGCATCAAATGTGCCCACAGCTACAGGGATTCCTGCTTTTAATCCCAGTTTCTCTGCCCATTCCTGGGTTAATAGTCCGGCTTGTTCGTCGGATGTATAAGATTCAGAATACAGCCTGCTTTTAAGGCCCTTCAATTTTGAGTCCATCCTGACCAGAAAAGCTTCCTCGGGAAGCCCACCCCAATCCTTGTGCCACATAGCTTTATGACCGGCGGCACACCTGCTGCGTTTCATGGTCAGAGGATTATCATTACCGGTGATCAAAGCTGGTATCCAGTCACAATGTTCCACCCATGAAAATGCGTGTTCTCTGACTTCAGGATCAACCCTGATAATGTGCAAAATCTTAGCCCAGAACCATTCGGAAGAATAAACGCCACCTTCATATCTGGTGTAATCAATTCCGCCCCAGGATCTGGATAAATTATTGATTTCCTCCGCTTCATCTACTGCGGTATGATCTTTCCAGAGTATGAACATCGCATTTGGATTATCTTCAAAACCCTGTTTAAGTGATAAAGGTATACCTTCCTGATCAACTGCCACCGGTGTTGATCCTGTGGTATCGATCCCAATTCCTTTTATTGCATCAATTGAAGTACCTGATCCTGATACAACTTCCTGGATGGTATGCTTCAAGCCTTCAATATAATCGAGTGGATGCTGCCGGAATTGATTATTGGCTGGATCACAATATAGCCCTTCCTGCCACCGGGGATAATAGAAAACAGAACTGCAAATCTCAATACCGTTGTCTGCATTTACCAGGATGGCCCTGACAGAATCAGTCCCATAATCAAGGCCAATGACTAAGTTTTGATTATCCATGATAAAGCTTGTTTAAAAAATAAATGTCAGACTGACATTTTATTAAATTTAAAGTACAAATTCTGATTTTCAAAGATATTTTCGAATAAATCCGGAGGGTATTTACTAAATCACAAAACTGAGACCATTCCTGACAAGGTCGATATATCTTTTCTTGTCAAATTGATAGAGAAAAGCTCCCTTTTTTGAACTCTTTTTGTCTTTCTCATCCAGTTTTTCAAGCAAGTTCATAGCCAGTATTTTCCTGCTGAAATTTCGTTTATCTAATTCCTCTTCGTATATAGCTTCATACAGACTCCTTAACTGGGGGATTGTAAATTTTTTAGGTAAAAGTTCAAATCCGATAGGCTGGTGTTTTGCCATGGTCTTAAGCTTTTTCTTTGCTGCCTCCACCATTTGCTGATGATCAAAGATAAGCGGAGGGATTTTGTCAATAGGTACCCATTGGGCACCGTATTCAGCGGAAAGTTTCATGTTCGGTTTCATCTTGATAAGGGCATAATAGGCCACAGATAAGGTTCTTTCCACTGGATCTCTTTTTACTTCGGAAAAAGCTTTCACTTCTTCCATATAGATGTTTTTTAATCCTGTGAGTTTATGCAGGATTCGGGTAGTTGCATCGTCCAGACTCTCCTGCTTTCCTACAAATCCTCCAATAAGTGACCAATTTCCTTTTTCAGGTTCAAGGGCTCTTTTTGTCAGTAACAATTTGAGCTGATTTTTATCGAAACCAAAAATAATACAATCTACGGCAACCAGTAAATGGTCCGCTTGGGCATAGCGTTTTATCATAAAAATAACGTCACTGGCAAAAAATCAATTCAATAACGCAATATATAAAAATTGTATAAGACTTTATAAAAATCACTTCTTTTAATGGAATCATACTATCTTTGTATAAAAAGTAAAGTACATGAGAAGGATATTGGGAATAATATTGGTCGTGGTTGTAATATTAATCGCAGGAGGATGCGGGGATCCGGAAGAGCCGGTTCCACAACCAAAAAACCCACCACCAATTCAACAGTAAGCATTTACTGGATCCCTGAGAAGAAAGACATTTTAATTAAATTTTTTCTTGACGAGGTAGTTCAGGCCAAGTGCCCCAATCCACAGGCTCAGTGCAATAATTCCATACTCGAAGGAATAAATACTTGATCTCAGGCTGATCCATAAGGCGCCTACGGAGGCAATGATCAGGATCCAGACCAGGATTTTTAATATTTGCGGGAGCAGATTTTCTTTTTTATTCAATTCTTAATTCTTAGCTTTAAATATCAAATCAAATCTAGTAAAAATCATTGGCTTTTTGGATCATAGGTCATAGTAATCATGGGATCAATAACGAGATATTTGATGCTGATGCTGTTAATTCTTACAACCTCAGCCTATTCACAACCCTGGCCGGGATACAACACCAGCAGGTACTCAGGTTTGCATTCCCTCCCTTACCAGCCTGAAATTCATTCCGTCATGCCTTCTGATTGGGATATCAATGTATTTAGTGCCAATCTGACCTTTTTCAATGGTAATTTTTTCGGGATCGATCCAATGCAGGAGATCACTGATGGAAATATAAATGGTGTCGGTGATGTTACGAAGCAACGTACAGGATTTGTAAATGCAGTTATCCAATTCCCTTCAGTTGCCTACAGATTAAATGATAAATCTACAATAGGCTTTTCATGGGGACTTCGGGCATTATTGATTTCAAGTGTATCAGATGGAGGATTAGGTGATTTTATAAACAATCTTGATAAAATCGGGGGAAATCCGGTATCTTTTAGCAACGAATTCCTAAGTGGCCTAGTCAATGTATGGAGCAATTATAGCTTTATTTATTCTAGAGAATTATTGCATATAAACCGTCATAAATTATTTGGTGGTTTGAGTTTAAATATTTTAAGTGGGGGAGGATCAGCATATATTGACCTGTCGAATACCAGTTTTAATTATTCAAATGGAATTATATCTGATGTCGACCTTAGCTTTAGAATGGCCATAACTCAGGAGATAGATAATTTTGTGAAAGAGGATGAGATTCCCCTGTTCAGCAGAATTGGATTGGGGACTGACTTTGGGATCAATTATATAAAAACCAATGCTACAGGTGATGATTATGATTTTAAATTCGGATTCGGAGTAGTAGGTTTAGGCAAGGTCAACTATAATACCTCTTTAGCCAGTCAGGTAAACGTACAGATCGATAAATTGGCGAAATCCTCCTTTTCCGAAATTGAATCCTTTGGGCAACTATTGGATACCTTATCCACAAACCTGAATTTAGATAAGACGGATGCCGAAAAGATAAGTACCAGGATTCCAATGAATATTAATGTATATGGTGATATACGCCTGTATGATAGGATTTACCTGCATGCCGCCTACACCCGCCAAATTGCCTATTTTGGAAAAGAGAAACATGATGATTTCTCATTTAATCAATTTTATATCGTGCCTAGATATGAATTTAAAAAGATCGGTGTCTATTTGCCATTTACCTATAATAAATTTTTAAATCTAGAATCAGGCCTTGCTTTCAGATGGAAACCACTTGTAATTGGTTCAGGTAATATATTCAGTTACCTGATCCGGGGAAGTGAAAGTACGAATCTGGATATTTATCTTACCACGAGGATAATGATCAACAAGAAGAAAAAGTAAATTTAACATCTCCCGGGGGTAAAAAGGCTTATACAACACCAAATAATCCTCATACAGCATTTTTTTATAACCGGGTAGAACAAAAATCTGAGGTGTATAAAAACCAGGGGATTACTTTATATATCATTCATAAAGTACTTATTGAGTTCTAAATACTTTCTTTATACCAGTCAGGATTGTTGATTATGAGTTTCTGACATCCATATTTCAGGAAAATAATGAAATTATCTGACAACCTGACAGTTTTTTATGTCGTTCTTCAAGTGGAATGATATTTGACAATAGACAGCTAAAAAAGAATAAATAAAAGATGAAGGAAAAAGGAAGCATTTCAATTCACACAGAAAACATATTTCCCATAATAAAGAAATTCTTATACTCTGATCATGAGATCTTTTTAAGGGAATTGGTGTCAAACGGGATAGATGCCACACAAAAACTACAAGGACTGGCCTCAATTAATGAATTCCAGGGTGAACTGGGAGAACTTAAGGTCAAAATATCTGTTGACAAGAAAAAGAAAACCATCACCGTAAGTGATAATGGCATTGGGATGACGGCTGAGGAGATTAAAAAATATATCAACCAGATTGCCTTTTCCGGTGCCGCTGAATTTGTTGAGAAATTTAAGGAAAAAGGGGATGAGAGCCAGATCATCGGATTCTTCGGATTAGGTTTTTATTCATCCTTTATGGTCGCCGACCAGGTTGAGATCATTACCAAATCTTACCAGGAAGGTGCCGAACCTGCTCGTTGGGTCTGCGACGGTTCCACTGAGTTTGAAATATCCTCTACAGTTAAAAAAGATCGTGGAACGGATGTAATTCTTCATGTGAATAAGGATAATGAAGAATTTCTGGAAGATCACAGAATTCAGCAGATTCTTGATAAATATTGTAAATTCCTGCCCGTACCGGTTGTATTTGGTGATAAGGAAGAAACTGTTAAAGATGATAAGGGGAAGGAGAAGAAGGTTAAGAAAGAGAATGTAGTTAATAATACTACTCCGATCTGGACCAAATCTCCAAATGATCTTAAAGATGAGGATTACTTAAGTTTTTATAAGGAATTATACCCATTCTCCGAAGATCCATTGTTCTGGATCCACCTCAACGTGGATTATCCTTTCAATCTTACAGGTATACTTTATTTCCCTAAGATCAAGAATGACTTTGAGATCAATAAGAACAAGATCCAGTTGTATTCAAGGCAGGTATTTATTACCGATGAAGTGAAAGATATCGTGCCAGAGTTCTTAATGCTTTTGCATGGTGTAATTGATTCTCCGGATATACCCCTGAATGTATCCAGAAGTTTCCTGCAATCTGACAGTAATGTCAAAAAGATCAATGCGCATATTACCAAAAAAGTAGCTGATAAACTTGGAGAACTATTCAAAAAAGACAGGGAGGTCTATCAGAAGAAGTGGGATGACCTGAATATTTTTGTCAAGTATGGCATGATCACTGAAGAAAAATTCTATGAGAAGGCCAAGGATTTTGTCTTGTTCAAAAATACGGATGGAGATTATTTCACAATTGAGGAATACAAGGAAAAAATAAAGACCAATCAGACTGATAAAGACAAAAAGGTAGTTAATTTATATACTACTGATCCCGCCAAACAGGATGGATATGTCCAGTCAGCCAAAGGAAGGGGATATGATGTTTTGGTAATGGATGGTGTGCTTGACAGTCATTTCATCAACAACCTTGAAATGAAAGTTGAAAATACGGCATGGAAGCGTGTTGATTCGGATACCATCGATAAACTGGTGGATACAGATGAGAAAAAAGAAAGTGTTCTTACCGAAGACCAGGAGAAGGAATTAAAAGAAATATTTGAAAAAGCTATTGATAACAAGACGGTAACATTCAGCGTGGAGCCTTTACCTGTCGATGAAATGCCGGTCGTAATTACTTTATCCGAATTCATGAGAAGGATGAAAGATATGTCGGCTACAGGTGGAGGAGGTATGGGTATGTGGAATATGCCGGAACAACTCAATGCTGTAATTAATGGGAATCATCCGATGATCAATAAGATCATTGAGGCGAAAAGGGAAGACAAAAAAACAAGACTGGCACGTCAGGCCTATGATCTCGGGTTGCTGGCCCAGAATATGCTGAGTGGCAGCGGTTTGACAGATTTTATCAAAAGGAGCGTAGATATCGCATCAAAATAGGTAGTCCTGAAAGTACACAAATGAAAAACCGGGGAATGCATTTTCCCGGTTTTTTTATCCCAGTTTATATGATTTTGTAATTTCTATATTCCCAGGGCATATACCCAAAGTGCTTTAACATCCATAATCTGAATTTGTTTTTGAGTGACATCCGGGTTATACTTAAATCCGGATTGAATTGCCAGTCAACACTTTTAATTCTCGCTTTAAGTACTTCCGGGTGGGTACCATCAAACTTCTCCAGTATGTCTACGGATTCATAGTCATAAAATTCATCCTGCTTTTTATCATACTCCAAAGAATAATCATTATATATAGATTTGAGCGTAAATTTGAGCTTTTTATGCTGCAGTTTTGGATGTTTGACCATGCTGTAATGATACATCCAGGCATCAATAAGCTTTACGTTTAATTTTTTGTTTTTATCCTTTCTAAATCCCTGGGAATCCCGGTATGGATATATGGAGTGATCATTTTTAATGATCCTGATTTCTCTACGGTACCATCTTGGGGAAGGTGTAGTATAATCATATGAACCATAGAAGTGCAAGTAATTTAGCAAAAGGCCGTCCACTTCTGGATTATCTTTCCAAGTATCCATGGCTTCTAAGATCGTATTATAATATTTCTCATGAAGCGCTTCATCCGCCTGAATGCAAAAGCACCAATCACTATCATCAGGAATCATTTCAAAGGCTTTTGTAGTTTCTGCAGCGAATACCCGTCCGCCTGCCAGAAGATCATCGTCCCAATGGGTTTCCTGTATCTTTATTTTAGGATCTATTGATTGTATCAGTTCCAATGTGTTATCCTCAGAGTCACCGACCGCTACATAAAAATCATTACACAGTGGCAATATGGACCTTATGGCTTCTTCTATGGGGAAATCAAATTTTATTGCATTCCGGATGAATGCAAAACCGCTTACTTTCATTAGATAAAATGTTTTTATGTAGCGAATTAGTACATTTATTGCTAAAAATTAATTCCTTAGCTCATTTATAACGATAGGATTAGATAATCTTGTAATTTCTGTACTCGAAAGGGATAAATCCGAAATGATCCTCAACCCATTTTTTAAACTTGTGTTTAGGAGACAACCTATTAATGCTCAAATCGTGATCAAAGTGCCAGTTTTTCTTAACAATTCTTTCCCTAATGACTTCAGGGTGTGTGCTTTCAAACTTTTCAAGCAGGTCAACACTTCCATAATCAAATTCCTCTGCCTTATATTCATACTGCTCCTTAGTCTTGTCAGGATCATAGTATCTTAATGAGTTCCTGCGCTTTTCATATTGGATTTTAGGATGTTTCACCAATCCATAGTGGTGGATAAAAGCATCAACAGGCTTTACTCTTAATTTCTCGTCATTCCCTTTCCTGAATCCCTGGGCATCCTTGTAGGAATAAATGGAGGGATCGTTACGAATCACCCGGATCTCTTTTCGATACCAGGTCGTGGATGTGGTTATGTAATCATAAGAACCAAAAAAATGCAGGTAATTTAATAGTAATCCATCGACTTCAGGATTATCCTGCCATTTATGCATGGCTTCCCTGAGCGTATCAAGATATTTCTCATGGAGAACCTCATCACCCTGAAGATAAAAACACCAATCCGTGTCATCAGGTATCATCTTGAGTGCTTTATTCGTTTCCAGGGCAAGCACCTTGCCTCCCTCCTGTATAGAATCGTCCCATATAGTCTCCTGAGTTTTAACTTTGGGATCAATAGATCTTATCAAATCAAGTGTATTATCTTCTGATTGGCCAACCGCTACGTAGAAATCATCGCATAAAGGGAGTATTGATTTGATGGATTCCACAACCGGGAAATCATATTTTATTGCATTCCGGATAAAGGTAAAACCACTTACTTTCATTTGATCTTAGCTGTTTTTAAGTGCAAATTAACGCATTTGGGATTGAAACTCCTCCCTGAGCAGGGCATATATTATTTCATTTCTGTAAATGTTATTTTTTATAACGGATTTTATCATTACTGCTTCCTTTCTGAATCCAATCTTCTCCAATACCCTTTGGGAACCGATATTGAAATCAAATACAGGGGCTACAATTCGGTTAATATCGAATGTTTTGAACATATAGCCTACAAACTGTCTTACAGCATAGGTCATAATTCCTTTGCCCCAATACGATTCCCCGAGAAAGTATCCGATCTCCATCGTTTTCCTGTATACATCTTCCATACGCTTGGTACCAATTCCACCAGCGACCTTATCATCAACAACTACAGCCATGTTTTCGGGCGGATCAATTCCGGAATTATACTTTATCCATTTTACGGCCTCTTCGAATGTATAAGGATGCGGAAAAAGGTCTCTTACATTGTTATAAATTTTTATATTATTGGCCTGGGTGGCCAATTCCTCCGCATCACGGGATTTCCATTTGCGAACAGAAATATCCATTTCTTTTTTTTATATAAAATTGTAAAAAAAATGGTCATTTATGAAGAGCTGGTTTTTTTAAATTATCATTTTCAACATTAAATTTAGAGATAGTATCATTGATTTTGGGATTATTTAATATCATATTTAAAAACGGAAATCTTTGATTATGGCAATTTTTAACAACAATGACGATACAATTGGTTTAATAAAACTTGCTAAGGTTACTTTATGGACTATTCTGATCGTAGGATCTGTATTGATACTTAAGTTTTTTGGGAACCTGATCAAGCCACTGGTAGTGGCCTTAATCATATGGTATTTGATCCGAATACTGAGAAATCTGTTTTATGGGATCAGAATTGGAAGGTTTAGATTACCGCGTTGGTTCAGAACCCTATTGTCCCTTATTATAATACTTGTTATTCTTTATTCTATTATTAGCATTATAGTACTCAATATTGAACAAATTGTAAACCAGGTGGAACAGTATGAGGCAAGACAGGACAGCATTCTCGAAACAACGGCCAGGTATCTTGGGCTGGAACATCTTTCTGAAGAACTAAAAGATCTTCCCAGCAGTAAGGAACTCAGGCCCTATTTAAATGGCTTGTTAAATTCATTAACTTCGGCACTGGGCAGCATATTCATAATCATAATATATCTGATCTTCATACTGATTGAGGAATTCATTTTTACCCGCAAACTGGACATCATCTATAAAAACAATGAGCAGTTTGAAGATATCAAGTACATCATCAGCACCATGAATAATTCGATTAAAAGATATATCTCTGTCAAAACGTTCGCCAGTTTGTTGACCGCAGTACTCTCTTACATTGCCTTATTGCTGCTTGGTGTTGACTTCCCCTTGCTATGGGCGTTCATCATCTTTGTTTTTAATTTTATTCCCTATGTAGGTTCTTTCATCGCCACCTTCCTGCCTTCTATTTTTGCCGTTCTCCAATTTAATTCACTCACACAGTTTGTATGGGTATTCCTGAGTGTACAATTTTGTCAGACGCTTGTGGCGAATGGCATAGAACCAAAGATCATGGGGCGTTCATTGAATCTCAGTCCACTCGTGGTACTCATAACATTGGCCATCTGGGGAACGATTTGGGGGGTATTGGGTATGATCATTTCCGTACCCGTGACTTCCATATTGGTGATCGTGCTGGCTCAGTTTAAGGAAACCCGGAACATCGCCATCATGTTGTCTGAGACGGGGAATGTGGAGAATATGGTGGTGCCTGA
This sequence comes from Cyclobacteriaceae bacterium, assembly GCA_024644875.1. Lineage (GTDB taxonomy): Bacteria > Bacteroidota > Bacteroidia > Cytophagales > Cyclobacteriaceae > JAGTVG01. The sequence goes on along the minus strand of JAHEGY010000084.1, from coordinate 12,696 downwards.
ACGGGAGACGAAAGATACCACTCCGGCCCATTTACAGTTCTGGAAATATTTGAAAAAATAATTGGACAGACCGGTCTGTCCAATTAGAAGTGTCATGATAGTCTTTGTGAATGAGGGCTAGGTTCCGAAATAGAACCCAGCTACAGGGTATTGCTTTCCGGTATTTAAAAGATGTACTCAATAAGCACATTTCAATTGCTGCTGAAACGCGCTTACAGCCTTATTCGAACAAGTCTTCATCGCGTTCAAGCAGCAAAATAGAGGCTTGCGGAACGATAAAAAGCTTCTCGTTCTCATAGTTTACCTCGACGGCCCCATTCTGGACAAAGATGGCAAGATCACCTTCTTTAGCCTGCAAGGGGATGTACTTGATCTCATCTGCCTTGTCCTTCCATGGCTCATCCTCCTCCGCTGGGAGTGGTATAGGGTATCCGGGGCCTATCTTAATCACATAGCCTGATTGTACTTTTTCTTTTTCTTTTACCCCTGGCGGGAGATAGAGGCCGCTCTGTGTCTTGTCGTTGGATTTTTTAGGCCTGATCAGCACCCTGTCACCTACAACGATTAGTTTTTTCAATTTGTTATCTGATGTCAGTTTCATACCCTTAGCATTAAGCAACAGGTAATTTAATTCAATTCTAGCAGAAAAAGAAGGAACCCTCTCCTGGAACTGTTCTTCCAGGAATGGGATCTACTGAAATATCTATCCTATTTCATCAAGAATAGCTTCGATATCATCCATAACTCTATTCATCTTTGCCATGGTGACTTCGAAGGGTTCATCTGTTTCCATATCGATCCCTACCTTTTTTAGGGTAGGAATGGCGTACTCAGAATTACCACTGGAAAGAAAATCAATATATTTATCAACCATTTCTTCACCACCTTTAAGCATCTGCTCAGCCAGCATAGTAGAGGCAGTGAAAGAAGTGCTGTATTGGAAAACATAAAAGTTGTAATAGAAATGGGGGATATAAGCCCATTCTATAGCGTAAACATCATCAATAACCATTACGCCATCTTCATGTCCATAGTATTTCTTTAATATGTCCAGATATATCTCGCTGAATTTCTCTCCTGTCAGACTTTCACCTTTCTCTGCCAGTTCATGTATCTTAAGCTCGAATTCAGCAAATTGTGTTTGCCTGAATAAGGTAGCCCGCGCATTTTCAAGATAATTTCCAAGGATTGAAAGCTTGATCTGGGGATCTTCAATTTGCTTCAACACGTGGTCCATTAATAATGCTTCATTGGCTGTGGAGGCTACTTCAGCCAGGAATATCGGATAATTTGCATTAATAAATGGCTGGTGCTTATTGGAAAAATAGGAATGCATGGTATGACCCAGTTCGTGTGCCAGCGTACCTACATCTTCGTACTGGCCATTGTAATTTAGAAGAATATAGGGGTGCACATCGTAGGCTGATCCATTCGAATATGCTCCTGAACGTTTGCCCGTATTTGGATATACATCTATCCAGCGTCCGTCAAATGCTTCCTGTAATGTATTTACATATTCATCACCGAGTACTGCAAGGGCTTTTTTGATCATATCATACCCCTCCTCATACGAATATTTTAAATCCACGTCGTTTACCAGAGGTGCATAGATATCGTAGTAATGCAGTTCATCAACGCCCATCATTCGTTTTTTTAATTCAAGATACCGGTGAAGTATTGGAAGGTTTTTATTGGCATTTTCGATAAGTTTATGGTATACCCCCGTAGGGATATTATTTGAATTCAACGATGCTTCAAGGCAGGAAGTGTAGTTACGCACATTTTTGACAAACATGTTTTCCTTGATTTTGCCATATAACTGAGTCCCAAGTGTCATTTTGAATTCATCCATTTTCTTAAAGAAGCTATCAAATACCAATTTGCGGTCTTCACGGTTTGTGCTGGCCCGATACAGCGCATAGGCTGACGCATCCAGGACCACCTTTTCTCCGTTTGACAAGGTCACTTCAGCTCTTGGCATTTCGGCATTGGAAAATACACTGTAGATACTACCGGAATTCCCCTGCATTATACCTGCTTCGGCTATGAGGTTCTCTTCAGATGCATTTAATGTATGCGTTTTCATTCGATACACGTTATCGATGTATTGTCTGAATTTTTCCAGTTTCGGCTCATCCCTGAAGAAATTATTAAGTCTTTGTTCGGGGATGGATAAGATCTCAGGGTCTACATAGGCTGCGGCAGCGCCAAACTTAGTGTACAGTTGATTGGCTTCCTGGTCCATTCCCAATGGTCCTGATTCCCGAATGTCGCCATCAGAGAGCATGGAGGCATAGGATCCGAACATATAGAGTTCTTTAATCACAACTTCTATATATTCAAGTGCATTGAATAAATTGCTGGCTGATCTTCCTAAAGTTCCTTTAAAACCGGCTACCTTGTCAAACTTCCCCGGCAGATCTTTCTTGGCCTTTTCCCAGTATTCCTGGGTGGCATACATATCCGCCAGGTTCCATTTATAATTTTCAGGGATATCTGCCCTGTCTTTTGACATTTGGGCATCATCATCTGCCCCGGCGGCCTTGTCTGCCGGTGTATTACACTTCATTAGCATAAATATTGACATCATTACAATACTTAGGGTTTTAATGTTGTTTTTAAAAGATTTCATATCAAAAAATATTTAGAATCACTTTATTTAGAAAGCTCGTGAATTTACTTCTTTTCCTTTTAAAATAGAAGCGAGATCATCTCAAAGGATTCCATTGAAATGATCCCGCAAAACAAACAATCATTTCAGCTGATAATGACAATTACCAGAGTATTTAATTATTGTTTGCCCTGGTCTCTGCCACTTCTTCCACGGTCACATAACTTGCGCTATTACCCCAGCTGTTTCTTATAAAGGATAGTACGTCCGCTATTTGCTGATCCGTCAGAAAAGCATGGGAAGCCATAATATTCTGATAGATCTCACCCTTGATCTCAATTGGATCATTTAGCCCGTTCAATACTACCTTAATAAGCCTTTCCTTGTCACCTACGACCCAATCCGTATCGATCAATGGCGGGTTCATACCCGGGGCACCTTTACCGCTCATCATGTGACAGGAAGCACAATAGGTCTGATATACTTTTTTACCCGGCAATAAAGCTTCATCAAGTTCTTCTTCTGACTCTACCACAGCTGCAGTGGATACAGGCATTTCATTATATCCGGGGATCCCATCTTCATAATACATGATCCTCCATATTCTTCCCTTCTGTGAATCGACGATAAACAATGATCCATCAGGACCCTGGGCCAGGCCGCATGGGCGGTATCTTGCATCTCCCGAACTTTCGATTGGGCCACCTGTAAAACCATCAGCAAAGACCTCCCATTCCCCGGAAGGTTTACCATCTTTCATAGGTATAAATACAACATTGTATCCCTGCTGGGTTGAACCAAGCCTGTTCCATGAACCGTGAAATGCTACAAAAGCACCATTACGGTATTTCTCAGGGAACATTTTCCCGGTATAAAACAGAATGTCATTGGGACCCCAGTGTCCCGGGAAGCCAATCAGTGGTTTCTTTATACCTTCACAACCTTCGGTGATCTCTCCGTCACCCCCGAATTCAGGGCATTTCAAACGCTGGCCTTTGAACTGATCAAAATAACAATAAGGCCATCCAAAATCATCTCCTTCTTCTACATCCAGAAACTCCTCGGCAGGTAATTCCAGATTGTCTTCTTCCGTATAATAATCCGGCCAGAACCTGTGCAGGTCATCACGCCCATGTTGCAGAGCAAATAGTTTATCTTCTTCAAAATTCCAGGTAAGGGCGACTGCATTTCGTATTCCGGTAGCATATCGCTTATCCAATGTTTGCTCCTGATTTAATTGATCCTCGGAAAATCGCCATATCCCTGCTCTTGTCTCAAGTTCAACACATGGATATATGCCCGGGGATCCTTCTGTTCTCGGTTCTTCCTGGCAGGCGTTTGTAGCCGATCCAACATTTACGTACATGTTCCCTTTACCATCAAATGTGAAAGGCTTCTCCATATGTCCTGTGCCGTCAACCAGATGTGCCAGCGTATCTACAGGACCTGTTGGGAGCAATTCATCTTTATTGAGCTTCGCCCTGAACACCTGAGTTCTTGATGAGAAATATAAATATCCCTTATGCAGTTCGATGCCCGTTCCTGTCACTTCGGAATATCCTTCTATGTGGTCGGCCCGGCCATCGTGGTTGATGTCACGCAGGGCGACAATCCCTTTGCCTTCATGGTTCAGGCGTCTGAGGTGAACATAAATATCCCCGTTCTTGTTAACGACAAGGTGTCTTCCGCGACCGAGGGTGTCAACGACCACCATCGCGCCAAAGTTTTCCGGCAGTGTAATGCCTCCATTATCTTTGTCCGGGAATATTTCAATTCGATTCCTGCCCGGTTTGTTCTTCTCCCCACAGGAGGTGAAAACCAGGGCTATAAAAAAGAATACGGTTAATGAGGAATATAGTAATTTGTTTAGCATAATATCATCATATTAAATGGCTTAAATCTTATTTAAAAAAACATATCCGGAATAAATCGATTTAAATTTAAAAATTATTTAGCTATATTGAAGAATGATATCATAAAATAAAAAGTATTGATACATGAAAAAACTGCTTTTTATTGGGGGGACATTTGCATTAATGATGTTATCCCTGGGTTTTTTACTTAAAGTGATGGAGTATGAGGGTGCAGGTATACTCATTCTATTTGGCTTAGGGGGTTTTACCCTGATACTTGTTGTGGGAGCTCTTAAACAAAAAACCTTATTGTTTTACACCAGCAGCCTCACCATGATCCTTTTACTATTATCCTGGGTATTCAATGGGCTGGAGCTTCCAGGTGCCAATTTGTTATACATGTCGGGAATGCTTGTTCTGACACTGATTCTCATACCATTAATGGGTTTCTGGATCTATAAACGTTCCGTATCAAGTTAATGATTTAATTATTTTTTAACCCGGAGCATTTTTTATGAAGTTAAATCCCTCTTTGAATATTCCGGCAATGTTTTCTTTTATTCGTGGCCTGCTTTTTGACTCTACATACCTGGCATATAGCAGTATTATTTTTTATCTTTTTGACATCAAATAAAATAATATAATTAAATGAAACACATATTTTTCAAACCTTTAAGTATCATAGCAACCATAGTTATGGTTATTTCCTGTACTTCCGTGACAGATTCTGATGGCGGTTTTATAACCATGCCACAGGAAGACCTGAAGGATAAGATCATGGGCGCCTGGGCATTGCAGACCATCGGAGTAACCTATGGCGGCCCGACTGAATTCAGGTATAACAAAAGAATTATCCCGGATAGTGTCGACATCATATGGAACGATACCCTGATGTATCACTGGATGACCCGGAGCCCGGGACTTTATGACGATATTTATATGGACCTTACTTTTGTTGAAGTGTTTGAAAAAGAAGGCCTTGATGCACCCGCCTCCTCCCACGGCAAAGCATATGCCAATGCTGAATATTGGTTGTGGCATGCAAATCAACAGGGAAGATATAATATCCTTAACGGTATTGAACCTCCGGAATCAGGCCATTGGTTGAACAATCCTCATGCGGATGATATTGATTTCCAGATCGAAGCTGATTTTGCCGGGATCATGGCACCCGGCATGCCCAATGCGGCTAGTGCAATATGTGATCCGATTGGTCATATAATGAATTCCGGGAATGGATACTATGGGGGGGTATATATGGCCGCGCTATACAGTAATGCTTATGTTTTGGATGATATCCGCCAGGTGGTCGAGAAATCCCTGGCTGTAATTCCCGCACAAAGCTCTTATTACAAATGCATGCGGGATGTTATTGACTGGTGCAAACAATATCCTATGGATTGGAAGAAAACCTGGGAACTGGTAGAAGAAAAATGGGGTGAGGATATAGGCTGCCCTGATGGGGTAAATGCTGATTTCAATATCGATGCGACCATCAATTCTGCCTACGTGATCATGGGCTTACTTTATGGCAATGGCGACCTGGATAAAACCATGGAAATATCCACTCGATGCGGGCAGGATTCTGATTGTAATCCGGCCAGTGCCGCAGGTATTCTCGGTGCCATGATTGGTTACCGTGCCATTCCGGAGAAATGGGCGAAAGGCCTCGAATTGATTGAAGACCTGGATTTTAAATATACAAACATCTCCCTTAATGATGCCTATGGCTTAAGTTTCAGACATGCCCTGGAAGTGATCACACGAAATGGGGGAGAAGTAAGCGAAGATGAAGTTAAGATAAAGGTTCAGGAACCTGTGGCCGTTCCATTTGAAGAGAATTTCCCCGGTTACAAAATCCTGGAAAGAAGAAAAATCGATAAAACATTTGTTTCAACCGAAGAAACTGAGGTCAAAATAGATTTTGAAGGTGTAGGTGTTGTTTTGACAGGTAAATCCCATAATAAAAAATTCTCTGAAGTGTGGTTTCTGTCGGATGATGAACAAACCATGAATAATTTTAAACTGGAGACTGAATTTTATATAGATGGCGAATTGGCTACTAAGAATGTTCAGCCGTTAAAATATATCGAAAGGAACCTGGAATTGTTTTATAAATACGAACTTCCTCCTGGTAAACATGAGCTGGTCATGAAGATCATTAATCCGCATCCGGATGTCACCCTTCGTATCGGAGATTTGATTACCTACACCAAATAAGCGTATAAAACATAATTTGGTTTTTATTATTAATCCCTAATTCCCTTTATTATGATTTTTAATACACAAATTCAGATTCCTGCTCTCATAATTATAATAGGTTTTTGTGTCCTTTCCTGTGAACCTTTACAAGAAGCTGAAGAAAGTGATGTAACCGAAATTGTGATTCTGGCCGGGGCAAAGAGTCACCCGGCAACCCTGCATGAGTATATCAAAAATGCGAGACTCATTAAGGCAATGCTTGCCAATGCCGAAAATTTGGAAGGTGTTCATACCACAATATATGAAAATGGATGGCCGGATGATCCTTCCAGCCTGGATAAGGCAGATCTTATCCTTACCATATCCGATGGTCGGGATGGTCCCGGAGGGGAAATGGTGCCATTCATGAAGGAGGGAAGAATGGAAATCATTCAAAAACAGATGGACAGGGGTTGCGGAATGATGACCTTCCATTTCTCAACCTTCGCGCCCGACCGGTATGGAGAACAGATCCTTGATTGGGTAGGAGGGTATTTTGACTGGCAGAATGATCAGGGTGAAAGGGAGTGGTATTCTGATATTACTTTCCTGGACGTACCAGTAGAACTTTCGAGTCCTGAACATCCGGTTACAAATGGTGTAGAATCTTTTCAAATTGTCGAAGAATATTATTATGACCTGAGGTTCATACCTGATGATCCCAGGTTAACTCCAGTCATTTCTGTTCCTGCCCTGGAAGCAGAACATCCGAATGGTCAAATTGTAGGCTGGGCTATAGAAAGATCAGATGGAGGACGCGGATTCGGCACATCACTTGGACATTTCTATGGTAACTGGAAAAACGAGGGATACCGCAAGATTTTACTGAATGCCATAGTCTGGTCCGCGGGTCATAAGGTTCCAGAAGGTGGTATAGAAACTTCATACCTTACGGACAGGCAAGTTACACAGTTTCTTTATGGTAAAGAGTATAAGGGACTTATACTTACAGGAGATAATTATCCGGGGCATAAATGGGAAGAGACTACGCCTTTGATTCACAAAGCCCTGGAAATGAACGGTGAGATCCATATGGATATTTCATATAATATAAACGATCTTTTTCAATATGATCTGAGAGATTATGATTTTCTGGTATTCAATTACTGTAACTGGGAAGATCCTGATCCGATCTGGGATGGATCTAAAGAATCCCTCATGAATTATGTTGAAAGTGGTGGCGGGCTTATGTTCATCCATTTTGCCAATGGCGCCTTCCATTTCTCTCTCCCGGATGCCGGCGAATCAGACTGGCCGTATTACCGGTCATTATGCAGAAGGGTATGGAATCATCATGGAAATAGCACACATGATAAATATGGATCTTATCTGGTAAATGTTGTTGAACAAGGACATCCGATTACTGATGGCATATCGGATTTCCAGGTGAGCGATGAATTATATTACAACCAGGAAGGCGAGGAGCCCATACATGTGCTTTTATCAGCCGTATCGAAGGACACGGGGAATGAAGAACCTCAAGCCTGGATCTATGAATTAAACCAGGCAAATGGAAAGACCTCAAGGGTATTCCAGACGACCTTAGCACATGATACCGTATCCCTGAATGTACCGGAATTCCAGAAGATCTTGTTAAATGCCGGGTTATGGTTATCGAAAGGAACGGAAAGGTGGCGGGGTCTGTAATAAACCTTGGGGAAACATTCAGTTCCCATCAATAACAGGTGATTTAAGATAAATTAGCTGAAGCGACAGGCCATAATCCCTCCCCGGTGGGATAGCCTGTAGCCAGTTTGTATTTTTATGTCAACATTTTGAGAAAATGTGCTTGGGATCCGTAAAGCATTTGAATTCTATGCCATTGCCGCTTGGATCCTTAAGAAACATAATGGCTTGCTCACAAACCTGTTTTTCGTGCTTTAACTTAGGTTCAATAAGAAACTTGATTTTTGATTTCTGCAATTTTTTGGCAAGGATTTCCCAATCGGATTTTTTCAGGATCACCCCAAAATGGTGTAACGGTACTTCCTTGTCCTCGACGGTTATCGTCTTCCGGTCGCTTTTCATCTGAGGATTTTCGTGTATTGAAAGCTGGTGGCCGAAAAAGTTAACATTCAACCAGTGATCACTAGATTTGGTTACAGTACCACCCAGGACTTCAACATAAAATTTCTTCGTGTCCTCAATGTTCTTTACAGAAAATGCAAGGTGAAAAGGTATTGACATATTCTCAAAAAGCTCGTATTAAACTCCGGTATGAAATTAATAAAATTTAATGAAATAATGCTGTAAACTACCAAATTTGATTACCGTTTCAACAGCAACAGGGATCTTAAAGTTTATTGTCGGCTCCTGGTTTACCTCATTTAATAGCGTGGGAACAAATGAATCCAATCCCCATAATAAAACTGTGGAATAGGGATTCAAATACAATAAATGCAAAGGGGGAATACTTTTTATACCAGACCCAATCCCGGAGGTTTTAGATTGATCTTAGAGATTTTTCAAACTCATCCAACAGTTGTAATGCATTATCTCTGCTGAAACAAAGTGGCGGTTTAATTTTAATGACATTGTTATATGGCCCGTCTGTGCTGAGTAAGATGCCTTTACCCTTCATACTGTTAATGATCGCTTTAGCCTCTTTTGTGGCAGGAGATCTGTCATCTGATTTTTTGACCAATTCAATCCCCATAAACAATCCTGCACCACGAACGTCATGTATCCATTCGTGTTTTCCCTGCATGGACTTAAGCCCTTCCATCAATTGATGGCCTACTTCTAATGCATTATCCTGTAAGGACTCTTCTTCTATCACTTCCAGTACCGCTTTTCCTATTTCACAGGAGACTGGATTCCCTCCGAAGGAGCTGAAAAACTCCATTCCATTCTCAAAGGCTCGGGCTATTTCATCGGTAGTCACTACAGCCCCAATAGGATGACCATTACCCATGGGTTTGCCCAGCACCACAATATCCGGTACTACATCATACAATTCGTAAGCCCAGAAATTTGATCCTACACGGCCAAACCCCGTTTGAACTTCATCTGCAATGCATAATCCATTTTTTTCCCGGACTTTTTTATAAATTGTTTTGAGGTAGGCCTCGCTTAACATTACCTGACCACCGCAGCCCACAATGGGTTCGCAGATAAAGGCGGAAACAGGATTGGTCATGAATTCATCGATACGGCCATAAAGATCCTCTTCGGAGTAGTTTGTTTCATAATCTGAACCAGGCAGAAATGCTGTATGTATATGTGGCCCGGCACCCCTTCCGCCCAGGCCTTTGAATTTATAAGGACTAATTTCAATACCTGTGGCGGTATTGCCATGATAGCCATGATCCATCACGATCAGTTCTTTTTTATTCGTATAGTTTCTTGCCAGTCTTATAGCCAGGTCGCTGGCCGCACTCCCTGAATTGACGAAAAAAACCTTATTTAGGGTAGGAGGAAATTTCTCCAATAGTCCTGCTGCATATTCATTCAAAGCATCATATAAGTATCTTGTGTTGGTGTTCAATTTAGCCATTTGACGTTGGCCGGCATGGACAACCCTGGGATGACAATGTCCTACATGCATGATATTATTCACACAATCGAGATAGCTATTCCCATTCTGATCAAACATGTATTGGAATGATGCCCTATCCATTACTATGGGATCTTCGTAGCTGAGGGACATTACTTTGCTGATATGTTTATTCCGTTTTTCAATAGATCTTTCTTTCGGTTCCGGAGACCTTGGGGATAAGGAACAGGCTTGACGGAACTTATTTTCGGCATAGTCAGGACTGATGGCGATCCAATCTGACAATAACTTCCAGACGGCTTTTTCATGAATCGACACATAGGTATCATCAGGCCTTTGCCTTTTCAAATAGGCTGACTGACAGGCGCTCATACAAAGTCTTGTCGCGATAAGGTAATAAATGCTCTCTATCTCAAGATCCAGTATAGGAAGGACCCTGTGATAACCTTCCAATACTTTTGAAATCTTTAACAGCGGGTCTTTCACATCAAGGGCTATGTAGGTTGCGCCTACGACTGCCTCACCTATGGTAAATGAATATACTGCATCGCCAAAATCGATGGCACCCGTGACCCGCTTTTCATTGGATAGAATGTTCCAGTCATTGGCATCATTATGTATAACACTTTTCCGCAGGTGATGCTGGACAGGAGAAATGTTTTCCTGAAATTGTAATAGAAAATGTTCAATAAGCTTTCTTTGTACCGGATCATTGATGTATGGTAAGAACTTTGCATATTCCAGGAAATACTGCAGGTCCCACTCATAGTGCCTGGCCATGATCTCAGGTGATCGGAAAGTGATAAGCATTTTATCCATTTCCGCCAGGAATTCCCCAAAATCAATTAGAAGATCATCAGATTGATTTGTTTTCGCGAGGAATTCTCCGGGAAGATATTTTAAAAGTCTTGCCAGGTATTGATTGCCTGCCTCATCGGTATATAAATAAATACTTTTCCCATCCAATCCTGTGATGATTTGAGGGAAATCATACCTATCCAGGGAACTTAACTGGTCAAAAATAAGATTCTGAGCCTTTAGAATAGGTTTGTCAGTCAGATCTCGGCTAAGTTTTAAAACATATGTCGGAACTGAATTAATGTATAATAAATAATTCTTATCTACATGTCCGTCAAGTGGCTTTATTTCTGGCGAAATGTCATATTTGGATTTGAGGAAGCTTGATACGGGATCCTTCACTTTATTTTTTTCTGCCAATATACTTATTTTCAGATTTTGAATACTTTAATACACTTCTTTTTCCGTCCATGCCAGAATGGAGGCAGGAATAATATGTGCAAGATATAGCAAAGAGGCTGCGATGACGACATCAATTGTCCCTATACCCAGAATTGCGAAGAGGTACACCAGTATAATCACGACAATTGCAAAAATGCTGTAGGATATCCTGATGGCATGTGTAACGACTTGAATCTCCCTTTCATCCAGGTTCTTAGTTTTTTTATGCGTTAGCCTCCAGAGACCTGATTTTACATATACAAATACGAAACTGAGGATTAAGATAAACAGAAAAAAACCTACTAGTGTAAATCCTGCCCAATGGGATAGGCCTATGCCATATTTTGTAAGCTCAAAGAATATTAAAGCCATAATAAGTGCGAAATAATTAATCAGTACTCCTGTCCTTCGATTTTGTATGGGAATGTTGCGATCCATGATTATTGATTTTTGGTTTTGTCATATAATTCCTGACTCAGGGGTTTCATAGGTTTGGTGGAAAAAATAAACTCAACAGGCAAATTAAAATATTCACTGATCTTAAAAGCGAGGTCCAGACTGGGATTATATTCTTCACGTTCCAGATATCCGACAGTTTGAAAGTTTACCCCAATCTTTTCTGCCAGATCCTTTCGTGATATATCGCGTTCTTTACGAAGTAAGCTAATCCTATTGTATAGTTTTCTGGATATCATGATATATTAAATATATATAATGTTGTAAATATACAACGAAATATATTAAATAAATGTTTCATGATTGATGCTTTTTATTTAAAATAATTTATATCTTTTATTATCAAAGTTTGCCTACTAAAAAAAATTTGCTAAATAAGACCATATTTGCAGCTATGATAGTAGCAGTAACAGGCGCTTCCGGGCATATAGGCATCAATCTCCTGCCACTTCTCATAGAGAAGGGATATGAGGTCAGGGTATTGGTTCATAAAAACACAAAGGCATTTGAGGGCATGGATGTAACTCCTGTAAAGGGAGATCTGATGGACAAGCAATCACTAATTGAATGCATTGACGGGGCCGAGGTCCTTATTCATTTGGCTGGTGTGATCACTTTAGAGAAAAAATCTGCTGAGGTATTAAGAGTCAATATTGATGGAACCAGGAATTTGCTCGATGCGGCCAAAGAATTAGGTGTGAAGAAATTTATATTTTTCAGTTCTATTCACGCACTGAATGTTTTCCCGCTAACTGGGATTATGGATGAAACCAGGGAATTAAATAAAGAAAGTCAGTTTG
>JAHEGY010000173.1 GCA_024644875.1 Cyclobacteriaceae bacterium | reverse complement strand
GTATCTAACTGGTTCGCCAGGGAGGTGGATGATCCATCGTCATAAGTCCAGGTATATCCATTCGGATTGTCCAGTGGGCTGGGTGATGAGATCCCATACAGGATATTTATCGATCCTTCACAAAGATTGGCTGGACCAATATCAATTACAGGCATGGGAGGAACGGTAGCCACGGACTCTATATATACTGAATTCGAATATTCGGTACATTCACCGGATATTACCTGTCTCCTGAAATAGGTTGATGAAGACAATTGCGTGGAGAATGATAGCGAAGTGGATGTTACACCTGCAGGTGAGCCATAATTTACATCCCCATTTGAAAGGTCAGTCCATGAGGAATTGTCAGGAGATTGCTGCCACTGATAGCTATATGTTCCTGCACCTTCTCCCCCTGTGGCATTCGGTCCTGATAGGGTACCTGGGGTGTCTCCCAGACATAATACCTGGTCAGGCCCCATAGTTCCAGGAATTAGTTCAGGGGTAACATCCAGGAATACAGAGTTCGAAATACCGGTACATGGACCGGATATTTCCAGTCTTCTGAAATAAACATCTGCGAACACTGGTCCCGGATTGTAGGAAGCTGATGTGGCACCTGATATGTTCGACCAGCTGCTGTTATCCGGTGAAGATTGCCATTGGTAAGTGTAGGTTCCTGTACCTCCACTCGGATTTGACCCGGAAATAATACCTGGATCATCACCAAAACAGAATAAATTATCAGCGATAGCCAGATCATTGCTAGGTGTCAAAGGTGGAATTACCGTTATAATAACATCTTCCGGATTTCCATAGCATCCTGCAGCAGTTGATATACCCGTTACAGAATAGGTGGCTGTTTGATTTGCACCAGTTGGATTCGTAAAGACATCAGTGATTGGATTTACATTTCCAGGATCAGGCCTTGTTGTTCCGCCAGACATTCCTCCGGTTTTAATAGGCAATACATCCCAGAAAAAAGTTGCGTCACTTAAAGCATAATTTTCAAAGGACAAATTCAAATTAGTCATATCTCCGCTACATACCGTTTGATTGAGTCCGGGTGTTATGACAGGTTCAGGATGAATGGTCACGCCTTGTGTAACAGGAGGCGTCGGACAACCTGGTGTACCGTCGGCCCATAGCATAAATACAGCAATCGTTCCAGATCCAGGTGAATTGGGTATATTCAGAGTTATAGACCTGCTATCCTGAGAAACGAGTGTCCAGGATGGCGGGAATGACCAGATATAGGTCGTAGCACCGCCTACAGGATAAACCGGAGGATTATTGGGCAAGGAGTACGTGACATTCATATCCCCGGGACATACATCAGCTGGCCCTGAAATAGGATCAGTGAGTGTTAAGTCCTCGCGGATCTCAAGTATAACTTCCCTGGGCAAGCTTTCACAATCAAGCAAAGGATTCGTCACACTTACCCTGGTTTCAGTTACATAATAAGTATAAATGCCTGCTACAGCAGGATCAATATTATCCGATGGATTTATATGATCCGAAGATGGATCGAAAGTAGCGCCTACATAAATGACATCGGTCAGCAATACATCCGAATACCAGGTAAATATCTCTGCGCCGCCCCCAGCTGAGGTTGTAGCAGTCATTGTCGGATCATCACCATTACAGATCACCATGGAGGGATCATTTGGTGGTGGCGGTGAATCTACAACGACAATATCAAAAGTAACCTCATCAGGATTATTGTTTGCCATTACACTGCCGTCTCCATAAACGTCAAAAACCGGGCTTCCTGCGAAAGGATTCAAACCATCACCATCGAAAAGGTTGATATCATAAGGATTACAGGTATTCCATGTCCTTAAAGTAACTTCAAATCTTTCCCCAACGCTGGCGCTGATGGGCATCTGCATATCATAAGTGACCGTATTGGGTGGCACAGGATTGAATACTCCCCCAGCTGTTCCATCGATCCATTGCGGAGGACCGTAGATTGGCAGATCAGAAGCTTCATACTGTACGCCATTTATCGTGATCTTGTCACCGGGGTTGTAGGTTATTGAAGAATTCGTACCGTATACCCACTGTGTCCATCGTGATTTATCATTATAAGTATTATTTTCAATAGGTGGCACGCAGTTAAAAGTACTGTTATCCAGCATTCTGACAGGATCTGTATCGTGCTCACAGATCTCTACCGTCTCGCCCACTTCGTTACCCGTACTACTGGGATCATGGTCAATATTATGGTCACTAATATCCTCATTGCTGATAACATCCCAGACTGTAAATTCCTGTGTCTGATCCTGGGTTCTGCATATAGAAGTGATCGTACCGCTGGATATATCCCTGACGCCGAAATAGGTAGTCATCAGATAGGTGCAACTACCATCAGCCGGAGGGGCGCTTCCGTTGGCATAGTCAAACGTATGGGTAGCCAGGATCACCCACTCCTGTTTTGACATATTACTTTCTTCCGGATTCATAAGAACAGCATCATAATTCTCGACCGTACCATCTTGCCAGTCCACAAAGATCACCGGCAGGTTTGTAGAGCTATAATCAATTCCTATATACCTGATCTCCCATTCGATATACCTGGGAGAACACAATTCCGGATCCGTGGTATTCAGGATCCAGTTACCCGGAATCGGAGGGGATCCAACACCGCCAGCAATAAAACAAGAGGATGCATCTGTCAGTACAGGATTCGGATCGGCAGGTGACCATGGCGTGAATTCAACCGTCAGGCCCGTCTCGAAATTTGTATCAACCGGCGTGACTTCTACTGAAATATGAAGGCCTGTTTGAGCCGCTGTTAGCGTAAAAGTCTTTGAGGTTGCACCGGGTATAGGTGTTTTATTTGAACCAAAATTATCATCGTAGGTATACCATTGATAGGTCGTAGCGCCCTCGGGATCCGAGTCAGGATCAGCATAATCGTAAAAGACCTCTAAAGTGAAGTTTTCCTTCATGGCCCCATTGATGTACAAATTAGTAGCTGTCGGAGCCAGGAAATTAAAACTGGAACCTAGAATTGGATTATAAAGAGAAGATGTGCATATAAATATACAAATGCTCGCTAAACAAATCCTGAAAAACTTGTATCTTAAAAAATACATCTGGTCTAACAAATAATAATATCTGGTTGTTCAAAAAACAAGTTTTACTCATGCAGGAAATATCTCTTCTAGCTATAAAGCGTCAATATATTTCCTTGGCTATGAGCCAGTTATTGAATAAATATTGAATATTCAACGCATGAAAAACATGTTTTTTAATTAAACATCTTTCCGGGTTGAGCATAAGATCTGCTGGCGATCATCAAAAAATGGTATAGCTGGTATTTATTTAAACTCAATATTTAATTCGAAATTGTGTCAATTAGTAACCTTCTTTTAAATATTTCTTGACCTTTATTGCAATATTTTAATATATTAGTAAAAAAATTTAGGATGCTGCGAAAATTACTTCTTGCAATATCTATGTTAGTTCTGATCAGCAATGTGTACCCGCAAAGCTATTATAACAGCAGGTACATGCAGAAATTTGTTGTTCAGGTAGGATCCGGCACTACCAGTTACTTTGGTGATGTAGTTGATGACTATGTGTTAACATTCAATGGTAATTTCAATGCCGGCATGTTATGGAGATTCCATAACCGTATAGCACTGGATGCCAATATCGGTTGGTTCAGAATGGCTGCCGAAGATGCGAAATCAGAAGATGGGAAAGCCCTGAGAGGCCTGTCATTTTTCTCCAATAATTATGAAGTATCCGGTGTGGTACAAGTAATGCTTTTTCCCGAACAGGCCAGATTTTATTTGAGAAGAAGGCTTAATCCTTATCTTTTTGGAGGGGTGGGACTCTTATATTACAACCCTAGGGCAGAACTGGATGGGGAAAAATATGCGCTCAGGCCCCTGCAAACAGAAGGGCCTGAAAATGCATATAGTGGATTTACGGCAACCTTTCCTATGGGCATAGGTGTAAAAATTAAGATCAATGCTTTTTTTAATGTTGCCATCGAAGGGAGATTTACTTATACATTATCCGATTATCTGGATGATGTTAGTAGCGGTATTTATCCTGATCCCGGTTCTTTTGAGGATGATATTGCCAGGCGATTATCTGATCGAAGCGCTGAAGCTGGAGCGAATCCCGCATTTGCAGTTGAGCCCAGGGATGTCAGGGGAAATCCAAATGCAAAGGACAACTATCTACATATGTTGATAAAAATACAGTATTATATCAGTCCATTCAGTGACACTTACAGGGCCCTGAAATCCAGGACCATGAAGAACAGACGACGACGTCGTCGTTAATCAAACCTAATTCGTTTATTGCCACATTTACCCAACCATTTTTTGATCAAGGGCTTCATATCTTGACACTTTGCTGACAAATTCCGGTACCATACGTTTCATTTGTTCCACCACTTTGTTTTCGTCTTTCTGGGTAAGAAGACTCATTAATGTTCCTACCTGCATGGTGATGGATTCATAGGCTACTTTTCTGACATTGGCGATTAGTATTTTCTTATGATAAGTAGACATAGTGTTTTCCTTATCATTAAGTAGTTCCTCGTATAACTTTTCACCTTCCCTAAGACCAATAAGCTTGATCTGGATATCTATATCGGGTTCCAAACCGGATAGTTTGATCATCTTTCTGGCCAGGTCAATGATTTTCACACTTTTCCCCATATCGAATATAAAGATTTCTCCTCCACTTCCCATTGCTCCCGCATCAATAACCAGCTGAACAGCTTCGGATATTGTCATAAAATACCGCATGACCTGGGGGTGTGTAACTGTTACAGGTCCGCCTTTTTCTATTTGTTCCTTAAATAACGGGATTACAGATCCATTTGAACCTAAAACATTGCCAAAACGCGTGGTAATGAATTTCGTATTATTATATCCATTTTCATTAATGTGATCATGGAGCGATTGAACATACATTTCAGCAATACGCTTTGAAGCTCCCATAACATTGGTCGGATTGACAGCTTTATCTGTTGAAATCAAAACAAACTTTTCAACCTTAAAAGAAGCTGCCAGGTCAGCCATTACTTTTGTGCCATAAACATTACAATTCACCGCTTCACAGGGATTCCCTTCCATAAGAGGTACATGTTTATAGGCAGCAGCATGATATATGATCTGGGGATGATACATGTATAGCAGATTACGCATCCGTTCTTCATTGGTGATATCTCCTATATGATAATGTATCTCGGATATGGGTTCAGCCCACTTTAATTCATGTTGAAGTTCATAGATCCCTGTTTCCGACTGGTCGATCAATATGACTTTACGTGGTTTATAATGAACTATCTGACGTGCCAATTCACTCCCAATAGATCCTGCTGCACCTGAAATCACAATAACTTTGTCTTCAATTTCTTTAAACAGTTTCGGATTTTCCAGGTGAATCGCTTCGCGTCCCAAAAGGTCTTCTATTTTCACCTCTTTAATCTGTTTAAGACTAAATCCTCCTTCAACCCACTTCTCCACGGGAGGCACCTCACGGATTTTCAATTGAAGTCGTAAGGCGTCATCCACTAATTCATTCTTTCGTTGTACTTCAAGATCAGTTATAGCTATTATGATCTCTTTAATGTTATAATTCCGGGCCAATTTCCCCAGGTCGCGTCTGCCATTATATATGCCTACCCCACTATGTGATTTTCCAATTTTACGTTTATCGTCTTCCAGGAATCCGATTACATTCAGGTTAGATGAAGGATCGCCTTCAATAATCTGTTTTGTAACACGCCCGTTAATCCCGGCGCCAAATATTACAACATTGGCCTTTATCTGTTTTTTCTGGAAATAATAGGAAAAGATGGCCTTGACCATCAGGCGGTAAAAAAACAGAAAGATAATCGAGTTTAGAAATGTGATTATAACTACAGAATAAGGAATGATGCTGCTGTTATACTGATAATTATAGAAAAGGTTGATGGCAAGAACAAGAATAGATATTAATAAAACAGTATAGGTAATTCTCCACCCATCCTGCAAACTCGTATACCTTATAATTCCCGCATAGCTTTGAGTGATAAAGAATAATACAAAACTTACTCCAAGAAAAATAATTAATCCAGGTTTAATGGTCGAGTTTAATACATCGACAACATTAAAATTGAAACGCAGGAAATAGGCCAGCATTACAGAAAATGCTATGATGGATAAATCAATTAAAATAATTATCCAACGGGGAAGAATTCGTAATCCTTTTAAAAATTCTTTCATAACGCTGCTGGTTGTTCCTTACTCACATGTCCCCTGTAAAAATACTGTAAACAAGATCATACATTAGACACATTTTTTCGATTCAGGTTTAATTAGGTTTTGGAAATTCTCTTTAGCTAATATAAAAGATAAAACAATTGATTCAATACTTAAATTAAAAAAATTCGCACTTCTATATGCATTTTACACGAATCATTTGAATTAATTTCATCAATTCTGCACTTTTATCACTTCAGGTTTTTGATGCATTTTTTTAATGTTGAGATAACCCTATCAAGTTCATGATCTGTCATTCCTGAACCCGAGGGAAGACAAAGCCCTTTCCTAAACAATCCTTCGGAAACACCATTTTCGTAACATAAAGCTTCTCTATAAACCGGTTGCATATGCATGGGCTTCCATAGCGGTCTGCATTCGATATTCTCTTTTTCGAGTGCTAAACGGATACTTTCCGGGTTAATTCGGGGATTCTTTGTAGAGTCAATCAGGGCAGTCGTCAACCAGCGGTTTGAGAAAGCATAATCCGGTTCTTCATGGAAGTGCAAAATTGCAAATTCTTTTAATTCATCCTTATAAATTGAGAAAATCTCCCTCCTTTTATCAACCTTTTTCTGTAAATCCATCAACTGCCCACGACCGATCGCCGCGGCTACATTACTCATCCGGTAATTAAATCCGATCTGGGAATGCTGATAATGGGGGGCTTCATCGCGAGCCTGTGTGGCCAGGAAGCGGGCCTTTTCTGTAAATTCAGGATTATGTGCCAGAAAGGCTCCTCCGCCCCCAGTTGTTATGATTTTATTGCCATTGAAGGAGAGAATACTTATTGATCCGAA
>JAHEGY010000172.1 GCA_024644875.1 Cyclobacteriaceae bacterium | reverse complement strand
GAAACTGTTACGAGTTCTCTTTCAGCAAAAGTCAAAACATCTCGATCAAATATATCGGCGAACAAATGCTCTTTCAGAAAAATTTCTATAACAGGAGCAAAAGCGGCATATCCTTTTGGCGGCCCGTCCAATGGCCTACCAATGAGTTCTTCCAAATTGGCCTTACCGCGGTTATACTTTGTACGATCATCATTTAACGGTGAAGCATCGGCACCTACTTGGTCATTGATCCCTTTGGCTTTCCGTTCATCAAGCACCTCCATGAAAGTTTGCAATCCACGGATACTGCGCGGAAATCCGCAATAGGCATACAGGTGTACAATTACTTCCTTGATTTCATTGATGGTCAATCCGGCTTCTAATCCTTCATTCAGAGCCAATTTTAGTTGCTCAAGGTCTCCATTGGCAGTATAAGCTGCGATCGGGATCGTGCCCTGCTGTTTTTGGGTTAATGGCTCATTGGTTTCTGAATTATCCATTGCATAGAGGTTCCCGTAATAACAAACTATCATCAAGAATATCATCATCTGTTTCCCTATATTTTTCATGATCCTTTGATTTAAATTTCTTATTTGCATTATTCGTTTCATTTCAACTGTTTGGTAAGAAAAGAGATAACCTGGTTTCTCACTTCATCAGAGTCAAACATTTCTCCAAAATGAGGCGCGTTTTTTACAATGACAAGCTCATTCTGAACACCTGCCACACTTAGCCATGAACTCAACAATTGGGAATGTCTTGTGGAAACCAGTTCATCTTTTTCGCCATGAATAATCAAAAAAGGGGGGTCATTTTTGTCCACGTAAGTGACCGGACTAGCAGCTTTGGCCAAATCCGGTCGTGAAAGAGGAGCGGCTCCAATCAGTATAGCTTCAGGAGATTTTTCATCATTGGCACCGGGAAATAATATCAATTCTGAAGGCCCGTAAAAATCCACAACAGCTTTGAAACTAAATGAACTAGTTGTCCCAGGCATAAAAAAGGATTCGATATCATTATTTTCTGACAAACCAACAAGTGATGCCAGGTGACCCCCTGCTGAAAAGCCCATCACAGCAAAACGATTTATATCAAACCCATATTTATCAGCATTGTCGTACAGAAATGAGACAGCACGGTTGCAATCCTGAATCTGAGCCGGGAAAACGGCTTGTGTACTGAACCGGTAATCAATTGACGCCATGGCAAACCCACTGCTTATTATTTCGGCAACTGTTTTTCTCATATACCCCATATCAGCATATTTGTCATTGCTCAACCAACCACCACCGTGTATAAAAATCACCAGTGGCATCTTCTCTTTTGTATCCGGCGGCACATAAATATCCAATAGGTGCTTTTGCAGCGTGTCATTGGCATATGGTATGTCTCCCTGCAAAATGGTGCCATCTGGGAAAATATCCATAACAGGATTGGTTTGAGCAAATCCCTGGTACATTGATGTGAAAAGAAGAAGAAAAAAAGGAATACTGATTTTTTTCATAATGATCTTATTATTTATGGCTGTCAATTTCAACACTAGAATCGAAATATTTAA
Organism: Cyclobacteriaceae bacterium; assembly: GCA_024644875.1. GTDB lineage: Bacteria > Bacteroidota > Bacteroidia > Cytophagales > Cyclobacteriaceae > JAGTVG01. The sequence goes on along the minus strand of JAHEGY010000172.1, from coordinate 5,528 downwards.
TATTCTCATCTCACCTTATTCATTTTTTCTGCTTGTATCATGACCGCCCAATTTCGCAAAAAACTATTGGGTGCCAGACAGGTCATTTTATGCGATAAACCATCAACACATTCCCATGTCTCAGATACATATTTCCTTCAAACAGATAGGGATGTGACCAGTGTGGGCCTGTTCCTTTTTCAACCTGAAATGAGCTTATAAGTTTAAAACCGGATGGATCGGGTTCAACAAGGCCAACATTCCCATTTTTCTCATCATACACATACAGCATGCCATCTGCATATACCATTTGCCCTTTTGAGTTCCATTTCTCATCGTACATCGTTTTGCCTGTATCCCAGTCCAGGCATGCCCAGTTACCAGTACCGTTGCTTATCCAGTACGATCCAAACAGGAAGCCATTGTGCTCGATAAGTCCATGGTGGTGATTGTCAAGCACATCGTTGGTATATACTTCTTCCAGGGTGCTTACTTCATCGTTTATTTTAAGCATTTTGGCCGGATAGTTATATCCGATTGAAAGGAAGATCATGTTGCCTTTCACTACAGGAGCATTGGCCCAGATAATACCTTTGGGCTGCCATTTCCACAAGGAGGAGTCGAAATATTTGTAGGAGGCTTTGATGTCGCCATTCTCCGGATCTAATATGAACAGGTCACTGGCAGAAGCACCCAATATATACTCTTTGTTGTTGAAGGTATGTAGGATGGGCGATACATAAGAGCGCTGCCCGTCCGTGCTGGGCGTAAGCCAGATTTCTTTACCGGTCATTTTATCAAAAGCCACAAAGGTGGTCTTTGCGCCTGCAGCAGAACAGATGACCTTGTTGCCGACAATCAGCGGGGATTCGGCCACCCCCCATTTATGCCAATCGGTCTGGTAATCTTCATCAACATTGATTTTCCAGTTGATATTCCCTGTTCCGGCATTCAGACAGACCAGTTCTCCCATTCCACTGATGATGTATATCCGGTCCTCCTCAATCGTAGGGGAGACTCTTGTATTAGGGGTGCTCTGATTCCATGACCTTCCATAAGCAACCTGCCAAAGCTGATTGCCTTCAAAGTCTATGCATGTTAGATGGTCCATGTCTTCTATCTTGCCAGAGGCATAGATATACTTGCCGTTAGAAATGACAGAGGAATACCCTTCACCTATGCCTTCAAATTCCAGCAGTAGGTCTGGGCCGCTTTCCGGCCACTCTTTCAGCAATTCGCTTTCTGGAAATTTGCCATCCCTGTCAGGGCCACGAAATTGATAAATCTGAGCATCGGTCGATAACATTATTAAAACCAAGATGTGAACTAATAGTACTTTCTTCATGTCGTTATTTTTAGTTACGCTAAAAAATCAATTATGCAGATACTAAGATACGCAGAGGAACCTTAACGTGAATTGATGTTTTCATATAAAAATAATCTAAATACCACCACGTGATTGTATTTCAACCCTTGATGACTTAAAGGCCTTTTCAATCACATCCATTCGCGCTTTCCTGGGGTCTGGCTTGCCAACCGGTTTACCATCAGCCTGGATATCAAGGATCTCATTCGTTTTGGGTTTGTAATCTGGCCAAAGGGGTAGTTCCTTACCATTGGGATCACCTGTTTTGGCGAAGTTTGCCCAATAGGAGTTCATGATCCTGGCGACCTCTTGGTCTTCGGGAGTTGGAGGTGGCGGTGGAGGCCCGAAGCCTCCTATCCCCAGGTTGTTGAACACAAAAGAAACATCGGTCCCGTGTCCGGGGCCATACTGCATCCGCTCCTTCATATGAGCAGGCACGTAAGAGAAAAGAAAAATGTATACCGGATCACCAATTTCAGCATAAGAACTTGCCGTAAACCGTGCCGGCTCTCCCCATACCCAGTCTGTATTAAATTTTGTAATCACCTCAGCAAATTCTTTATCGCCATCAGGATCATAAGCCGTTTTTGCTTCATCCTTCAGTTCCCCAAACAGTGCAAACAATTCTTCTTTTGAACTGCTGGCATTAACAAAGCCTCCGCCTATTTCGGCACTATTATTCCCAATCATGAGCGGAACGCGCGCCTGTCTGCCTGCTTTGTATGCGCTCTCAGCAGTTTCTACTACAAATTTGCCATCAAGAATTGGTCCCGCATAGGTCCGCGGACCACCCTGACCATCATTTTCCTGACCGCCATCCACAATCTCCTCTACACTCAGGGCACGTAGTTTTGCCAGAGCAGCAGCATCTGTGCCCTCAATTCCAAGTTTACGGGCAAAGTTGATTCCGATTGTTTCCGCCGAAACGGGATATAGCGGATCGACATTTTCTTCACGAATTGGTCTGCCGGTTAAAACGCCATCTCTACCACCCCCTGAATGACTGACAGCCTTGTGGAAAAGATCCTTTGCAGCCGGAATGGTCAATAGTGAATGTACTGAGACGCCACCAGCAGAGAATCCGAAAATCGTCACATTTTTAGGATCGCCACCAAACTCATCGATGTTCTCCTGAATCCATTGAAGCGCAGCAATCTGATCCATGAAGGCATAACTGCCTTTGGGCTCTTCCGGGTGCTCTTTGCTCAGGGCGGGAAATGCAAAATGACCGAGGCGACCGAGACGATAATTGATACTCATCAGGATGACTCCTTGTTTTGCAAATTCATTTCCAGAAGTATTACCGCTACCACCTACAAAGGCTCCTCCGTGCAGCCATACCATGACCGGCAACTTTGCTCCAGGCTTAGTATTGGCAGGTGTCCACAAATTGAGGTACAGGCAATCTTCTGATGAGCCTTCTGCAATTGTTCCAGAACCACGTGGCCACCCAGCCTGCGCACAACTCGGACCAAATTCGCTTGCATCACGTACCCCTTCCCATGGGATTATTGGTTGTGGTGGGCGCCAGCGAAGTTCTCCAACGGGTGGAGCTGCAAAAGGTATTCCTTTGAAGATAGAGACCTCTCCTTCGGTGACGCCCTGAACCAGTCCTGAATTGGTACTAACTGTTGGCCCCTGGATTGCATCATCATTGTTTGCTGTTTGCTGAGCGTATAAGGAAAAGGTGATTGAGATTAATAGAATTCCTGAGAGTAAATTTTTCATATTTTTTTTAATTAAAATTAACGATCACCACGAACCATCAACTTGGTGAATGAGAGTGACCCTAATTTCCAGGTGCCATCTTGATTGATATAGACTTCTGTAACCTCAAATGGATTAGTTACTTCATTGTCGCCAACCTCAGCCAACAAGTCGATCCTGTTTATAAGGATAGCCGTATTATCTATGATTTTTACGGATACCTCATGGATATCTGCTTTTTTATACCAGATCCCTCCACCTTCAATTATCTTGAGTTCTCTTTCAGTACCCCATGAACCGCCCATGTGAACGAACATTGCTTTTTCATGAAATAGATCTGTAAGGGCATCAACATTCTTATCCGACATCCATTGCCACTTGTCTTTTGAGAGTTGAATGATTTCCTGCTCAGCGGCAGAATTTTGTGCGAAGGACCATTGCGCGCTGATGATGAATAATAGTCCGATTATTGATATTTTCATATTTTTATTTTTAGATAATTCAAGTATTTTGATGACTAATGCTCAATCGTATGTGTATCCCGCACACTACTGAATGTGAGATCCAGCAATTTCCAATTGTCATCGATTTTTACATAAACTTCTGTGGTCGTAAATTCATTCGACACATCATTTCCACGAACATGCGCTTCCAGGGTAATTCGGTTCCACACAACAGCTGTATTTTCAATAATTTCAACATCAGTGTCATGAACAATGGTATTCTTATACCATATGCTGCCACTCTCAATGATTTCAAGCTCTCTGGCCTTTTTCCAGGATCCGCTCATATGGACAAATTTTGATTCGTCATGGAATAGGGTAGCAAGTTTGTCCACATTTTTATCAGCCATCCATTGCCATTTATCTTTTGAAAGTTGAATGATTTCCTGCTCGGCGGCAGAATTTTGCGCGAAGGACCATTGCGCACAGAGGATGATTAAAATTAGTCCGAGAATAGTTTTCATAATGCTTTTATTTGATGTTAGTTTTTCGTTATAAAAAATTTTCAAAGAACTCATTGAGCTCGTTCATTGCCTGATTTACATATTCGGGAACATAGTAGGTTTGAATATGTGTTGCGCCTTCGATCAGGAATATTTCCTTTTCATTCGTTCCCGTAGCTTTTTTAAATGCCTCCTCTGTCATGTAATAAGAATCGGCTTTACTTCCCGCAATCATCAACAAAGGCTGATTGATCAGATCCATGTTTGCGGACGCATCAAATTCCATCAAATCGAGCAAACTGCTTGTTGTGTATCGGAAGGTGGAATTTGGGTGCGCATGCGTTCTGTGGTAATAATAGTGTCCTTCACGATACAAATCGTAGGGCATTTTATCGGCCATTTCATCTGTCAACTCTATATCGGCAGAATATCGTACTTCTCCTCCGGCTGCCTCCAAAGCACGGGCTTCCGTTGCCTCGTTTATTCGGTCTTGAACGGTAGATAGCCCTGAGTTCATGTATCCGTTGCGCCTTACCACACCCGAATTGAACATGCTCAGGGTAGCCACAGCTTTAAAACGTTTGTCGGTTTGGGCTGCCGCTAAAGAATAACCGCCGCCGCCGCAAACACCCAATAAGCCCAATTCCTCGCTGTTCACCCCGTCAAATTGTGTGATAAAATCAGCCATCCCTCGAATGTCTTCAATACGGTTGGCTGGCTTATCCACATTTCGAGGCAGACCGCCACTCGCTCCCTGGTAGGAAGCATCTGCTGCTATAGCGATATATCCCGACTCCGCGAGGCGTTGTGCGTACAATCCAGCCACCTGCTCTTTGATTCCACCATTTGGATGAGCTACTACTACTGCGGGATAATTCTTTGAAGATTCATAATTGGCTGGTGTGTACACATTAGCTGCAATTTCGATTCCATTCAGCTTATAGGTAACAGAATGGATATTCACCTTACCTTTTACATTTTCTGTGATGGCATCTCCATAGACCAATCCAAATGGATTTTCGGTTTTGGTTTGTGCCATAGTTATTACACTTACTGACATAAAAATTGCTGCTAATAATTGAGTTTTGATTTTTCTATTCATCCTTTATTACCTCCTAATGACTTTTATTTTCATTAATTCAATCTTTATTAGATTACTTATCCAACCCCTTATCATTCAGCCATTCCGACATCAGGTCAGCAATCTCAACATTATTCAAATCAGAAAAGGGAAAATGGGTATTACCGGTAATTCCAATTTCAGGAAGATGAACTACTGTTACATCACCTCCGTTCTGGTTGACAGCATCTCGCCAAAGCTTTGCCATTTCGAGTCGAACCCGCCAGCCATCAGTTCCCGGGTTTGGATCTGGTTCATTCGGAATATTATCGCCATAATAAATGATGATGGGAATCTTAGTGAGCTTTAGAAATTCTTCCATTGAAACGCTGGCTGCCTGCAATGCCCCCGACGAACTTTCCAAGGGCTCAGGAACTTCTCCTTCCGGGAAAATAAAACCACTTCCCGGT
>JAHEGY010000083.1 GCA_024644875.1 Cyclobacteriaceae bacterium | reverse complement strand
TAGATAATAATTAAAAGATTAAATAAATAATCATATGGTCTCCTTGAATATTTTACTTGCCGACCTCTTACCGCAATTTCTAAATCTTGTATTCATTCTGATCCTTTTTAGATTTTACGTCCTCGCCGGGATATTACTAGTTCTAATTCTGGCAAAGAAGAAATGGTATAATCCCGTTGTGATTGATCCCGGTACCACTGTTATTGATCCAAGTATTGATGACCGGATATCATCATACAATACCACTGAAGTAAATTTTAACAAAATTTTAACAGGTTTTTCCAAACCTTTTTAGCTCAATAAAGTATACTAGTAGAAAACTTAGAAGAATTTTAAAGTTTCCAGCGTTCCGATGGAGAATATATCAGAAAAAATATTAGAAACTGCGGGAAGTCTTTTTCTCAAATATGGAGTAAAAAGCATTAGCATGGATGACATAGCTCGTGAATTATCCATATCGAAGAAGACCATATACCTCTTCTTTAAGGATAAGAATGAGATAGTCTACCTTATTTCAGAGCGGTTCCTGCAGGAACAGAAAGATAAGTTTGACAGGATACAGGAGGAGTCAAAAGATCCTATTGAATTGCTTTATGGAGGAACCCTTCATGCAAGGGAGATCTTTGAGAAGATAAATCCCTATATATTATTTGATATCAGAAAATATTATAAAGATGCCTGGCGTCTTTATCTCGATTTTGAGAAGAATGTCATGTTTGGCTCATTGGTCGTCACGTTGCAAGACGGTATTAAAAAGGGATTATTCAGGGCTGATATTGACGTTCAAATTCTCGCTACATTAAGAATGGAAGAAATAAAGCTTGCTTTTGATAAGGAAATATTTCCTGCCGGATCCTTTAATTTTAAAGAAGTCCAGTACCAGATCCTGGATCACTTTTTTTATGGTATCATGACTGAAAAAGGTTATGCCTTATTGAACAAATACAAAGAAAACTATGTTACCGATGATCAGATATAGATTTATTTATATAGTAATTGTACTTGCAGTTTTACCTTTCCTGGCATTTGCAGGTATTGCCGACGAACCACAGGCTGAAGTAAAATACTTCTCTCTACAAGATTGTATAGATTATGCCATTTCCAATAATCAGTCTGTAAAGATAGCCGAATTGGAGAAACAGGTATCCAAAGCCAAGGTAGGGGAGTATCTGTCACAGGGATTGCCGCAGGTAGATGCCAGTGTCAATTTCAACAAGAACTTCACGGTTATGAAGACCTTCATACCCGCATTTATTTTTGATCCAACAGCACCTGAAGATGAGTTTATGGAAGTGGCCTTTGGTACACCTTATGATGGGATGATGGGCCTGAATGTTTCCCAGATGATATTTAAGGGGTCCTTCTTTGTTGGCATGAGCGCTTCGAAAACCTATGTTGAATTGTCTACAAGAGAACATATTCAAACCCAGATAGATGTGGTTGAAGCGGTTTCCAAAGCATATTATACGGTTCTGGTCAATGAGATTGGGATAAACCTTCTTGCAGCCAATCAAAGCAGGCTTGATTCCTTACTCAATGATACACGTGTGATGTTTGAAAATGGATTTGCTGAAAAGATCGATGTTAACCGGACGCAGGTTGAATTTAACAATATAAATACACAGTTAACCAATGCACGGAAACTTCTGATCATAAGCAAACAACTTTTAAAATATCAGATGGGAATGCCGGTTGCAGAAGGGCTTGAAATAACAGAAAAGTTTGAGGATATGGAGTTCCATATGGAAGAACTTTTTGACCTGGAAGCCAGTTATCAGAGAAGGATAGATTATTCTGTACTGCAAACCAGGGAAGAATTGGCCTATTTGAATATGAAAAACAATAAGGTACAATATATACCTAATATTGACCTGGTCCTCGGATGGGGTATGAATGCAGGGGTGAGGGACTTCAACAGCCTGTGGAAATTTGGAGATTCTATGACATGGCCAAATTATCAGGTAGCTGGTATCTCCATGTACATACCTATTTTCGATGGTTTATACAAATCAAAACTGATCCAGCAGAACAAATTGCAGATCCAGCAACTTGGATATCAAAAAGAGATGCTCGAAAATTCGATAAATCTTGAAGTTGAGGATAAAAGGACCAGTGTTCAGTCAAACCTGGATCAGCTCGAAAACCAGATGGAGAATATGAAATTGGCGGAAGAGGTATATAACACTTCCAGAATAAAGTATCAGGAAGGCGTAGGATCCAATCTTGAAGTTATCGAGGCGGACAATGCCTATGTGGCAGCTCAAACCAATTATTACAATGCTGTATATGATGCCTTATTATCAAAAATAGAACTCGAAAAAGCACTTGGAGTATTAGACATAAATCACAATGAACAATAATATGAAATTCACCAGGATACTATCAATATTAATTGCAGGCCTCTTGGTGGCCTCATGCCAGAATTCCACCACACTGGATGAAAAAAAGGCTGAATTAAAAACCAAAAAAGCTGAACTTGCAAGCTTGAAAAACTCGATTAGTCAGCTAGAGCAGGAAATCGCAGATCTTGATCCGGAATTTGCAAAAGCTAACAGGAAGGCTACCTTGATAACCACCATTCCGGTATCAAACGGGCACTTTGAAAGTTTTATTGAAGTAAGTGGATCGGTGGAATCAAGGAAGAATGTCGTGATCTCCGCTGAAACACCTGGTTTAATAGAGAAGATATATGTGGTTGAAGGGGAAGCTGTGAGGGCCGGACAGACCTTGATTCGGCTCGACAATGAAATATTAATGAGCAATTACGAAGAATTGAAGACCAGTTATGAACTGGCCAAAACCATGTATGAAAGACAATCCAACCTCTGGGCACAGAAGATCGGGACTGAAGTTCAATACCTGGAGGCCAAGAACCGCAAGGAGGCACTCGAAAATCAGTTGAAAACACTTAAGTCTCAGATTGAGAAAACCTTTATCAAAGCGCCATTTTCTGGCACTATTGACCGGTTAGATGCAAAACTCGGGCAGTATGCGCAACCTACAATACCATTGATCAGGCTCGTAAGCCTGGAAAATCTGTATATCAAAGCTGATGTCTCGGAAGCATATATAGGTTCTATAAAAAAGGGAGATCCTACTAAGGTCACTTTTGCTTCCCTGAATCAGGAATTTGAAACCAGGATCTCCGCTATTGGCCAGGTGATAAACCCTGATAACAGGACCTTCACGGTTGAAGTAAAAGTGCCTCAGCTTCCGGTTTCTCTTAAACCAAATCTGGTAGCTGTTGTTAAGATTAAAGATTTTGAATCTGATGATGCTACAGTAGTGCCAAATAACCTGATACAAAAGGACAGCAGGGGTGATTATGTTTATATCGTTGCCAAGAATTCTGAGAACCCTGTAGCTAAAAAAGTGCCGGTTGAACGCGGGAAGACCTACAAGGACCGGACCATGATTATTAATGGTTTAAAGGGAGATGAAGAATTGATCAATGAAGGTTTCCGGGATGTGAATGATGGTGTTAATGTAAAAGTAGTTGAAGGATCAATAATCTGATATTAAAGACAGTAAAATGGTTGATAAAAAAGATTCTAAAAAATCGATTGTAAGAGAATTTGGCCTGAGTACGCTTGCGATCAACAACAGGACCAGTGTTATAATATTGACAATAATTATTGTATTCCTTGGCGTAAACGCATACTTGACCATTCCCAAGGAAATGGCTCCCGAGGTTAAAATACCCTATGTTCATGTGAGCACGCCTTATCCGGGTAATTCACCGGTTGATATTGAGAATTTGATCACCAGGCCAATTGAAAAGGAAATAAAGCCAATAACCGGCATCAAAAATATTACTTCTTCATCAGTTCAGGACTTCTCAGTAATTCTGGTAGAATTTAATCCGGAAGAGGACATTACAAAGGCTTTGCAGGATGTAAAAGATGCGGTTGATAAGGCAAAAAGTGAGTTGCCCAGCGATCTGGATTCCGATCCGAATGTTATTGATATTGACATCAATGAAATGCCCATCCTATATGTCAATCTATACGGGAATTATACTTTGAATGAACTGAAGAAATATGCTGAGATCCTGGAGGATGAGATTGAAAAATTGCCGGAGATCTCCAAATGCGAAATAAAGGGTGCCCTGGAAAGAGAGATCAGGGTCGATGCCGACATTCATAAAATGGATGCGACCATGGTGAATTTCGGGGATATCATGAATGCAATTGCAGCAGAAAACATAACCATGTCAGGTGGTAATATCAGGGGAGCAGATTTTCAGCGTTCTTTAAGAGTAGTCGGAGAATTCAGTACCGTATCGGAAATAGAGGATATTGTCGTAAGTGATGAAAATGGGAAGATCGTTTATCTGAGAGACGTTGCTGAAGTGAGGGATTCCTATCAGGAAAGGGTAAGTTACTCCAGGTCTAAAAGTCTCCCGGTAGTTACCGTCGATGTTGTGAAAAGAGCCGGAGAGAACCTGATCATCGCATCGGATAAGATCAAGGATATAGTTGCCGAAGTAACTAAAGAAAGATTTCCCGACGACCTGAATGTTTCCATAACCAATGATATGTCGAAATACACCCGTAGCATGGTGGATAACCTTCAAAATTCCATCATCACAGGGGTTATCCTGGTTACCCTGACTTTGATGTTCTTCATGGGATTAAGGAATGCCACTTTTGTAGGTGTGGCTATTCCATTATCCATGTTCATGTCTTTTATGATATTGAATGCCATTGGATATACTGCCAATATGATGGTATTGTTCGGATTGATTCTGGCGCTTGGTATGCTGGTTGATAATGGTATCGTTGTAGTTGAAAATATATACCGTATGATGCAGGATGGATATTCGCCCATACGCGCTGCCAAAGAAGGCGTTGGTGAGGTGGCTATGCCCATCATCACTTCAACAGTGACAACGCTTGCCGCTTTCTTCCCTCTTGTTTTCTGGACAGGCATAATGGGTGAGTTCATGAAATATCTCCCCATGACCCTGATTATTGTGCTTTCTTCTTCATTGTTTGTGGCGCTGGTTATCAATCCTGTTCTGACTTCAATGTATATGAAGTTACAGGAAAGAAAACCCAGGAAATTAAGATTGTTTGTTATATCCATGATCCTGCTGGCGATAGGAATAATGTTTGATCTGGCCGGTATCTATGCTATTGGAAACTTATTTATACTTGCTGCATTATTTATTCCTTTCAATATGCACATCCTCATTCCGGGCGTCAAATTGTTTCAAGACAGATTCATCCCCTACCTGGAATCTATGTATTCAAAGACCATTCATTATGCATTACATGGGAGAAGGCCTTATGCATTTTTTGGAGCGACTTTTGTGCTTTTGTTTATTTCCTTTGTATTGGTAGGTGTGAGGCAGCCTAAGGTCAGCCTGTTTCCCTCCAGCGAACCGGATTATGTATATATCTACATACAAAAACCAATTGGCGTTGATATCGAAAATACCAATAGATTTACATTGCAATTGGAGAAAGAATTAACAGAATTACTGAAACCCAATGAGCATGCCGTGGAATCCATCATTGCCCAGGTGGGTGAAGGAGCATCCGATCCAAATGATTTTACAGGCGGACAAGCTACTCCCAACAAAGGATTAATAGCTATTTCCTTTGTGGAATACGAGTTCAGGGAAGGGGTAAGCACTTCTGCGATTATGGAAGAGATCCGGAATACATTTAATAAATATCCGGGTGTTCAGATTACGGTGGATAAGGAGGAAATGGGACCCCCTGTCGGCAAACCAATCAATATCGAAATTTCCGGAGAAAACCTGGAAAGGCTTATTGCCCTGACAGACCGGGTAAGGAACAGGATAAATGAAGGAAATTTCCCCGGGATTGAGGAATTGAAATCTGACCTTGAGGTCGGGAAACCTGAATTACTGGTAAAGATTGACAGGGATAAGGCCGGCAGGTTCGGTATTTCCACCAACCAGATCGCATCCGAATTAAGGACAGCACTATTTGGAATGGAAGTATCCAAGTATAAAGATGGAGAAGATGAATATCCAATTCAGCTTAGATTAAAAGACGAATACAGGTACGATGTGGATGCATTGATCAATAAGCGCATCACGTTTATGGACAATAAGGGCAACTGGAGGCAGATCCCCATCTCCTCTGTTGCGAATATTGAATATTCAACAACCTATGGATCTATTAAACGGAAAGACCTTGACCGGGTAATAACATTGTATTCGAACGTAAATGAAGGATACAATGCCAATGAAATTATAGCCGAACTGGAGATCCTGGTGGCGGATATGGAACTCCCTGACGGATATGATATCAGGTTCACAGGAGAACAGGAAGAGCAGGCAGAATCCAGCGAATTCCTTACGCGGGCCCTTATTATTGCCGTATTCTCCATATTCCTGATCATTGTGGCACAGTTCAATTCAGTAATCTCACCATTCATAATTATATTATCTGTGTTATTCAGCACTATAGGAGTATTCCTTGGATTGGTTGCTTTTAATATGGATTTTGTCATAATTATGACTGGCATTGGTATAATCTCCCTTGCTGGTGTGGTCGTAAATAATGCTATCGTGCTGATTGATTATACAAACCTTGTCAGAAAACGAAGAAGGGCAGAGCTGGGTATTCCTGATAACCAACTTCTTCCTTATGAGGAATTATTATCCAGTATCCAGGTCGCCGGTAAAACAAGGTTACGACCCGTGCTTCTTACGGCTATTACCACGATTCTTGGATTGTTGCCAATGGCTATAGGTTTGAATATCGATTTTATAGGCTTGTTCTCTGAACTGGATCCTAATTTCTACATTGGAGGAAGCAGTGCTGACTTCTGGGGACCGATGGCATGGACCGTTATATTCGGGTTGACTTTCGCAACATTCCTGACGCTGATCATTGTTCCGGTCATGTATCTGCTTTCGGATAAGATGATCCATAAATTTACGAACGGGAATTCCTGATGCCGGGAACATATTCAATAAAAAATAGTTAGAGGTAATGTGCCGAGCCGGGATTTGACCTTTCGAGAAATTAGAGGAATTGCTGATCAGGACCAGGTACTATCCAGTAAATAATTAATGAAATGAATAAGTTATTAGTCATACCTATTTTCGGATTGATACTTCTACTGATCGACCTGTATGTCTTTCAGGCATTCCGGGTTATGGCCAAGGGCAAACCCGTATCCAGGAAAAAGGTAACATATCTTATTTACTGGGGTTTGACTGCAATCGTTTTTCTGGCCTTCTTATCCTATAACCTATTACCGCCAAGTACTTTTCCGCAAAAGTTCCGGTTTTTTATGATCGTAGGTGCAACGATTATCTACTTTGCAAAACTATTCTCCGTGGTAATCCTCTTCCTGGACGATTTTATACGCCTAATAAAGAGTTTATTCAGAGTATTTACCAAAAAGAAAATAATTGATAACAATGAATCTTCTAAAATAACGCGGTCCCAGTTCCTGGCAAGATCTGCAGTTGTTGCAGGATCTATCCCCCTTGTTGCCATGACCTTCGGCATTGTGTCCGGAGCCCACGATTACCGGGTCCGACGGCAGAAACTCAGGTTTACAAATCTTCCATCCTCTTTTGATGGCCTGAAGATCGTACAGATCTCTGATATTCATTCCGGTAGCTTTTATAGCAAAACGGCGGTAAAAGGTGGAATAGATATGTTACTAAATGAGAAGCCCGATGTAATATTTTTTACCGGTGATCTTGTAAATGATGAGACAAGGGAAGTTGAAGATTATATAAATGTTTTTAATAAAGTTCAGGCCCCACTGGGCGTCTATTCAACTACGGGCAATCATGATTACGGGAATTACCGGGTATGGCCTTCCGAGAAAGCAAAAGAACAGAATTTCAAAGACCTGATCGAAGCCCATAAGTTACTGGGTTGGGATCTGCTTATGAATGAGCATCGTTTTCTGGAGGTAAATGGGGACCGTATTGCAATAATAGGTATTGAAAACTGGGGTATAGGTCGATTCCCTAAATATGGTAAGATGGATCTGGCTTATCCGGGTGCAGAAGATGCTCCGGTGAAGATCCTTTTATCCCATGATCCCAGCCACTGGGACGCAGAAGTACGACCGGATTATCCGCATATTGATTTGATGCTTGCGGGTCATACACATGGATTTCAATTTGGCATCGAGGCAGGGGATTTTAAATGGAGTCCTTCGCAGTGGATATATAAGCAATGGGCCGGATTGTATCAGGAAAAAAATCAATACCTGTATGTAAACAGGGGATATGGGTACATCGGATATCCAGGCAGGATAGGTATTATGCCGGAAATAACCGTTATTGAGTTGGAGAAATCCTGAAATAATGTTTTTAATATTTATATCATTTTCAGAACCGGTTTAAGGATTATCTCTAGAGGCTAAAGAATTATCTCTTTTCGCCTCATTATTTACCGGATAAAACTATGAATTTGTCCATTGCCCGGGGAAATCCGATCGATCTAATTCTCATGCCTTGACAATCTATGTATTATTTGAGATCCTGTATTCAGGATCAATCCACATAGGCTTATCCCTGAAAACGGAATAGTCCGCACCACCACGAAGGATCCTTTCCTTATTCAGTTTATCCCAGTTTTCCTCCCATAAGGCTACATCCAAAGCTTTCTTTTCAATATTCTCAATTTCCTCTTCAACAGGAAGTACAAGATTGGGATTCATTTTAATTATGCGTTCATATATTTCTCTATAGAAATAACTTTCATACCGGGTTTCTTTTAATTCCAACCAATAATCCTGTACTTGTTCTTTTGACATTTTATCCACCAGGCGGATATCTCCAATTCGTGTTGAGAGCTTCATAATATTTATAGCTAATATAATTAGTAAATATACTAAAAAAATTGTCATTATTAAAAATGCTGGCTTTTTTTTTATTTTAATATGTAACTTAGGTATCAAATTAGAAGGAGCGCGAGCATGATCGAAATATTAATTTCCGGAGAGATTCGAAGGGTCCTTCCAGACATTCGGTTGGGATGTATCAAAGCTGATGTCAGGGTATTGCCCTCATCTTCGGATTTATCAGGCTATGTTGAAGAGGTCTGCAATAATTTAAAAGAGCGGCTACGGGTCGAAGATGTTGGTAAAATTGATATTATTTCAGATACGAAACATGCCTACCGGCAATTGGGAAAAGATCCTTCCCGCTATCGGCCGTCGGCCGAAGCCCTGACCAGGCGGGTGGTACAAGGGAAAGGACTCTACCAGGTTAATAATATAGTGGATACTTTAAATATTATATCTATAAAACATGGATTTTCTATTGGGGGATATGATCTGGACTGGATTGCGGGAAATGTCGAAGTGGGTATCGGAGGTCAAAACGAACCTTACAAGGCCATAGGTCGCGGACAATTGAATATTGAGCACCTGCCCATATTAAGGGATCGAACAGGCGCATTTGGATCTCCTACAAGCGATTCGGGCCGCACCATGATAAGAAATGAAACAAGGGATTTTTTAATGGTGTTTTTTGATTTTTCGAGTTCCGCCATGCTTCAGGAGGCCATGGATGATGCTGTGGCTCTTTACAGGGATCTTTGTGATGTGAAGGAAATCGAGACCAAAATTTATTGAGATTTGTATCATATTTTCTCTCCAGAACACATATATACTGAGCCCTGCTGGTCAAAACTATGCTGTGCTTTCCTGATGTTAAAGATTGCTGGTATACTGAAAGATTGCTGGTATACTGAAAGGTAACGCTTTTGTACTTGATTCAAATAGCTGGGCGTTTCAATAAAAGCTTATTTATTGGTAAAATAGGCTATTCTTCAACATTCACTACTACCTTGTTCTTCAGAATATATTTCTGCAGATCTTTCTTTTTTTCATGCGTCCAATCCCTGATATCCGTGGCCTCATCATAGCTGAAAAGAATCTTTTCTTTGGCGTGTCTCAGGTTAATCGCCTCAATAGTATGTACTTGAACCTTTCCACCTAATTTGAAAGATAAAAGGAAGCTATGTAACTTGTTGATTTCCAAATTATTTAAATAATTATATTAATTAAGGAAAAAGTTATACGGTAAATAAATGGTTTTAAATCAATTTTCATAATAATATTAAAAAAAATTTAGGTAGACCTGAAAAATGACCATTCGATTTTTGATAGGTAAATTTAGCATTATGATCATTGTATGTTGTTATATGATCATATCTCCTGCATATTCGCAAACTGTAAAACTCTACTATGATGGTGGCGCCGTAAAATCGGAGGGCATCATTGAGAATGAACGTAAACAGGGGAAATGGATCCATTATTATCCTAATGGTAAAAAAAGTGCAGAGGAGCATTATTCAAATGATTTGCTCGACGGTTCGGTCATGTATTACGATACCCTGGGAAACCTAATTGGAGATGAGCACTGGGAAAATGGTTTACTGACAGATTCAGCCAGATACTATTATTCAAACGGGAATATTGAAAAGTCTGGAATATATCAGGATGGAATGTATGAAGGAAAATGGCTGTTTTATTATAAAAACAGCACCTTGAAACGGGAAGGAATATACCAGGCAGGGCTTCCCAATGGTACATGGAAGTTCTACAATGAGCAGGGTGTAAAAATTCAGGAAGGTAAATTTAAGATGGGCGCCGAGGACGGTGAATGGATGTTTTATGATGATATGGGTATATTGGAGTATTCCGGGCATTATGATTCCGGTGAGCGGACAGGTGAGTGGTACCGGTATGATAAAAGCGGGAAAAAGAAGAAAATGCGTTACTAGCCTAACAGAATAGTACTAAAAAATATAAAAAAATTAATAATTATGTAAATTTCTGATTACCACATTGTTGCCATTAAGTTTTGCTATAATAGTCCTTGACCCTACCGGATATCAACAAAATATTACTTTTAATATTAGGATAATATATTAATAAACATAATATTTGTCACCGAAATCAGGGAATCATCATGCTGGATTTTTCGGATAATCTCCTGATTTGTATTAAAGATTACATATGTGTACAGTTTTTGTAAAATGAATTGATATAATCAATGAATTTTCCGAAATTGGTAAGCGGAATTTAACTTTAACGAATTTTTTTATCGAAAGTTTTTTTGTAATTGAAGGAACATTAATTAATAAAAGCAATTATTTGGAAATTGTCTCGGGTGAAGAAGGTCTTCATCACGGGTTTTTTGTATATAAGTCTAATTAATTTGTAGCAAAAATTAGTTTTAACTTAATTTTTTTAAGCCATGCAAAATTCTACAAATGTGTTACAGCGTTTTACGCTGTTTATTCTAACGATGATGTTTTCTGTGGGGGGAATGTTTGCCCAGGAGAAAACAGTG
Source organism: Cyclobacteriaceae bacterium (assembly GCA_024644875.1). Lineage (GTDB taxonomy): Bacteria > Bacteroidota > Bacteroidia > Cytophagales > Cyclobacteriaceae > JAGTVG01. The sequence continues at coordinate 11,231 of JAHEGY010000083.1, read as the reverse complement.
TCTGGTACGGTGACCGCCGATGACGGCACCGGGGGGCTACCAGGAGTGAATATCTTCATTCAGGGAACTACCGTAGGTACGATCTCTGACCTCGATGGAGCATATAAACTCACGGTACCAGGTTCAGACGCAGTGTTGATATTTTCATCTGTGGGCTATGAGACACAGTCAGTTACGGTTGGAAGCCAATCGGTCATTGATATTGTGATGGAAGCAGATGTGACAGCCTTGCAAGAGGTTGTAGTGACGGGTTATACAGCCCAAACAAGAAGGGATATCACCGGTTCGGTGGCCTCAGTTGATTCTGATTTGTTGAATGAGATCCCCGGCGCTAACTTTGGTGAGCGACTCCAGGGTAGGGCTGCCGGCGTATTTGTCGGACAGGACAACCAGCCGGGTGGACAGACAATGATCCGGATCAGAGGATTTGGTACAGTGAACAGTAACGAACCATTATACGTTATTGACGGTGTACCTACCGACGATGTATATGCTTTGAACAGACTTAATCCAGCCAATATCGAAAGTATGCAGGTGCTGAAAGATGCATCCTCAGCTTCCATTTATGGTGCACGTGCTGGTAATGGTGTGGTCATCATTACAACCAAGAAAGGTAAGGCGGGTGCTCCTAAATTTACTTTCGACGCTAAATACGGCTGGCAGAAAGCGGCCAACAGCCTGGATCTTCTCAATACCCAGCAACTGGGTGAGTTGATGTATCAGCAGGACCTGAATGACTATGCCAATGCCAACAACGGTGACATTTCAGGATTTGACTGGGATGGTTACAACGCGCAGTATGGTGGTGATCCTACCGCATCTGACTTCATTCCGGATTATGTGTATCCGGACGGAGCTTTTGAAGGTGAAGTGGATGAATCCACCTATAGCTTCCCGAATAACCTGATATCCAGGTCAAACAAGGCGGGAACAGACTGGTATGATGAGATCTATGGTACTGCTCCCATCCAGGAATACAACCTGGGTGCCTCCGGCGGAACAGACAAAGGACGTTATTTCTTTGGTCTTGGGTATTTCGACCAGGAAGGAATTGTAACCTTTACCAATTTTAAACGATTCTCCATTAGGGGTAATACGGAATTTGCGCCTAAAGATTGGTTCAGAGTAGGAGAAAACCTGGAAGTTTCTTATACCGAAGGTGTAAACTTCGACAACAACCAGGAAGGAAACCCGGTTTCCAATGCTTACCGTATGCAGCCTATTATTCCGATTTATGATGTTGGTGGTAACTTTGCAGGAACAAAAGGAACCAACACTGGTAATGCCTCCAGTCCATATTCACAATTAGAGCGGGCAAAGGATAATGTTAGTGAAAACTGGAGGGTATTCGGTAATGCCTTCCTGGAAGCTGATTTTTTCAAGGATCTGACTTTCAGAACTCAGATCGGTATTGACTATACCAACTGGTATCAGTCAGCTTATACTTTCCTGAATCCGGAAGATGCCGAACCTCGATCATCAAATACTTTAGGTGTTAATATGAACTATGTGTTGAACTGGACATGGTATAACACCCTTGTGTATAACCATACCTGGTCTGACAAGCATAGGTTAAACGTATTGGCAGGTACAGAAGCTATAGAAAATACATATCGTCAATTGTTCGGATCGAGATCCAACTTCTTCGTGGATGATTTGAGCTATCGATACCTGAATGCAGGTGAAGCGGCACAGCAGAACACGGGTAGCGGATCAGGATGGTCCATGTTCTCACTATTTGCGAAGGTTAACTATTCATTCAACGACAAATACCTGGTTGACTTTACTATTCGACGGGATGGATCATCACGATTCGGTCCTGAGAACCGGTTCGCTGTATTCCCAGCCTTCTCACTAGGTTGGAGGATCTCCAGTGAATCATTCATGAGCGGTGTGAGCTGGACAGACGATCTGAAATTGCGTGTTGGCTGGGGACAAATGGGTAATCAGAACATTGCGTCTGATAACCAGTATTCCACGTACCGAACACATCCATGGGAGTCATCTTATGATATAGCTGGTTCAAATACAGCTACCATTGCCGGATTTGATACTGGTCGTTTTGGAAATCCATTCGGACAGTGGGAAACTACAACTACAATTAATGCCGGTTTTGACTGGACCATGTTCAATAATAAACTGACGGTCAATTTTGACTGGTATGACAGGGTAACCACAGATATGCTGTTCACTTTGACATTGCCAGGAACACAGGGTAATGCTTCAGCACCTGCCCAGAACGTAGGTGAAATGCAGAACACCGGTGTTGACCTGAATGTTGCATATAATGGTGCTTCTGCAAGCGGTGATTTCACATATACCATTGGATTCAACCTCTCACAGTACTCCAATAAAGTTGTATCTCTGAGTGAAAACACAGCATCCACTTTGCTGGGACCTAGCTTGAGGCAGCAGCGTTATACAAGATCTATTGCTGGCGAGCCTTATATGAGTATGTGGGGTAAGGAAATCATCGGATTTACTGATGGCTCTGAATCCTACTACAATGAGGATGGTGAATATGTCTCCGATATTTATCCGGGTTATTATAACTTCATCAGCCAGTATGGTGAAGGTGTCGGACGATTCAAGTTTAAAGACCAGAATGGTGATGGTGTTATCAATGATGAAGATGATACTTTCATAGGTAATCCCCATCCGGATTTCTTCTATGGTTTGAATGCTGCTTTTACCTTTAAGAACTTTGACCTGACTTTATTCTTCCAGGGTGTTCAGGGTAATGAACTGATCAACTATGTTTCACGTTGGATCGATTTCGTGCAGTTCCAGGGTAACAGGAGTGTGAAGATGTATGAAAAATCATGGACGCCTGAATTAGGTGATGCCGCTGAATTGCCAGTGCTGAGTTCTTCTGATAACCTGAGTTATGCATCTAATTCATATTTCGTGCAGGACGGTTCTTATTTCCGAATGAAGAACCTGATGTTTGGATATACATTCCCGAATCTGAAAGGTATTGACAGATTAAGGATATACTTCCAGGGTGTGAACTTATTCACGGTTACCAATTATGAAGGATTGGATCCGGAAGTTAACATAGCCGGACCGGGCGATAATGCTTCACTGGGTATTGACCGGGGTATTTATCCAACATCGCGACAGTTTATCTTTGGACTGAACTTTGGATTTTAATTAACGATAAAATGAATAATACAATGAAAAAGATACTCTATATTGGATTAGTACTGTTATTTGGAGTAGTAACTTCATGTAAGGACAGTTTCCTGGAGAAGCCGCCTTTAGGACAGGTAGGAGAGGATCAACTTGCATCGGCATCCGGTGTTGATGCTTTACTGATTGCCGCCTACAGTGTATTGGATGGCGTGAATGGTATCACGACGTGGGATGCGGCTCCATACGTTTATGGAAGTATAGCCTCTGATGATGCCTATAAAGGTACTGATGAAGGAGACCAGATCCCGCAGACCAACATTGAACGCTATGTGGGAACACCCCAGGAGGGTTATTTTAATAATAAATGGCGTACTGAATATGATGGTATAAGCCGTTGTAATGATGTGATCCGTGTAGCTGCTAAGGCACTGGAAGCCGGGACCATGTCTCAATCACAACATGATCAGGCTGTTGCGGAAGCCAGAACTCTTAGAGCTTATTACCACTTTGAAGTCAAGATCGTTTTTGGTAATGTACCTTTTATTGATGAAACAGTAGGTACTGCTGATGGATTACCATTCTCAGCAGTTGGTAATTTGGATGAAAGTGGTAACTATGTTGATATCTGGCCAAATATTGAAGCTGACCTTCAGGCTGCTATTGGTGTATTACCAAACAGCAATTCACAACCTGGTCGATTCACGGCCTGGACAGCCAAAGCGCTTTTAGCCAAGGTTTACATGCATTGGAACGGTCGTGCCGCAGCTGGTATCGATCCAACAACGGCTCCTGGTTATGGTGGTGCTAAAACACTGCTGGATGATATCATTAATAATGGACCATTTTCATTAGTGGACAACTATCATGATAATTTCCGTATTGAGGGTAATAACAATGCTGAATCTATACTTGAGATACAAGCTTCCGTTAATGATGGTTCTAACGGTGAAAATGGTAATTACCGGGATGTATTGAATTTCCCTTATGGTTCCACAGGTCCTGGTACATGCTGCGGTTTCCACCAGCCATCACAAAACCTGGTGAATGCTTTCCTGACAGATCCTGCTACTGGTCTTCCATACCTGGATGATTTCAACAGCCGGGATTTCCGTTGGGACATGGGGATCCCAGTAGATCCGGATTGGGATACCGATCTTTGGAACGATGATAATTTTATCCCTTATGGCAAGAATGTATCCAGTGAATCTATTGATCCAAGGTTGGATTGGACAGTTGGACGTCGTGGTATTCCATACCTCGATTGGACATTACACCCGGGAGATCCATTTATCCGTAAGCAGGGGTACGGTGGACCTTATTCACCTATAAAACAGGTATACTACAAATCTGAGAAAGGATCTTTATCAACCGCTTCAGGTTGGGCACAGGGCGCCAGTGCAAACAATGTCCGAGAGATTCGTCTTGCTCATGTCATGCTCTGGAGAGCTGAGATAGCTGTTGAAGAGAATGATCTTGGTACTGCATTAAGCCTTGTGAACCAGATCAGGGACAGGGCCGACAATGTGGTCGTTATGGCACGTCTGGCAGATGGTACCGAAACTACCGTACCTGCCTGCGTTGGTTATAACGTTCAGCAATATGCCGGCTTCCCAAGTCAGGATTATGCACGGCAAGCGGTTCGTCACGAAACCCGTGTTGAATTCGGCATGGAAGGTAACCGTTTCTTTGACCTGCTCCGTTGGGGTGTAGCACCACAGGTACTCAATGATTATGTAGCTGTGGAATCTACCAGACCTCAGGGTTCGAATGTTAATCCAAACGTGAGAAGTTATCTGGTTGGTGTAACATTTGCAGAGAAGAATTTAAGGTGGCCTATTCCTCAGGATCAGCTTGATATTATCAATAATACTGATGTATTGAAGCAGAATCCTGGTTACTAAGAATAAGTTATAACTTATACATATAAAAAATCCCGCTTCAGCCTGCCTTCCGCAGGCAGGCGGGATTTTTTATTTATATTCGCCGATAGAATTCCTTGTTGAAATGTGTTGCAGATCATATATTCTAATATTCCTGAGTTTTTTACTGTGTACCTACGGATGTAAAAAATTCAGTAAACAGAAGATGTTCGAAGTGATCCGCCCGGATCATTCAGGCATTACTTTTTCCAATAACCTTTCCGAGAACGATACCCTGAATGTGATGGATTTTTATTATATCTACAATGGCGCAGGCCTGGGTATCGGGGATTTTAACAATGATGGCCTGAAGGATGTTTACTTCTCCGGTAATCAGGTCTCAAATCAATTATACCTGAATAAGGGTGGTTTAAAATTTGAAAATGTAACAGTTGAGGCAAATGTCGCAGCTGAAGACATCTGGGGACAAGGGGTTGCCCTGGTTGACATAAATAATGATAACTGGCTGGATATTTATGTTTGTGCCTCTATATATGGTATTGCAGGTGATCGAAAAAATAAGCTTTTCATTAACAAGGGACTTAATGAAAATGGAATACCAATATTTTCTGAAGAGGCCGATAAATGGGGAATACAAGATACCGGGCACTCTGCAAATGCCGTATTTTTTGACTATGACCTTGATGGAGACCTCGATCTTTTTGTACTCAGTAACTTAATGGATCGCAAGTTTCCCAGTAAGTTCAGAACGAAAAGTCTGGATGGCAGCTCCGTTAATGCCGATAAACTCTACCGGAACCAGGGCGATCAGTCCTTTGTGGATGTATCTATAGAAGCAGGCATACTTGTGGAAGGATACAGTCATGGTATATCCATACGTGATATAAATCTTGACGGATGGCCCGATATCTATATCACCAATGATTTCCTGCCGAATGATGTCCTGTATATAAATAACCAGGATGGGACATTTACAAATCAAATATCAGATTATCTGAAACATCAGTCCTTCTCCGCCATGGGTCAGGATATTGCGGATATCAATAATGACGGACTACAGGATATTTTTGCTTTGGACATGCTTCCGGAGATAAATTATCGAAAGAAAACCATGCTTCTTCGTAACAATCCAATGAACCAGATCAATTATGAAAAGTTTCAATATGATCTTCAATTCATAAGGAATATGCTTCAGGTCAACATGGGCCCTGACAAAGATGGCAATATGATCTATAGCGAGATTGGCTTGCTGGCAGGTATATATGAAACAGACTGGAGCTGGTCACCATTGTTCGCTGATTTCGATAATGATGGATTTAAAGACCTTGTTGTATGTAACGGATTTCAGCACGATGTAACCGATATGGATTTCGCAAATTATAAGGCACGGTTTGAAAACCTGGTATCTGAAAGAATGGATCTTCTGGATTCAATTCCGATCGTGAAGATCGCCAATTATATATTCAAAAATAACGGGGACCTTACCTTTACAAAGAAAACGGCTGACTGGGGATTTGAAGAACCTACTTTATCCAATGGTGCGGCATTTGCTGACTTCGACAATGACGGTGACCTGGATTATATCACAAATAACATCAACGGCCCAGCTACTCTTTATAAGAATACCCTGAATGAGAATAAGGAAACGAATGCCCCGAAGTTCCTGAAAATACAGCTTAAAGGACCGGAAAAGAATCCACATGGATTGGGGACAAAAATTTTATTATATACCGGAGGTAACTTGCAATTCCAGGAACACAGCTTTTACCGGGGTTTCATGTCAACTGTTGATATGACAATGCACTTCGGTTTGGGGAATTATGATTTGGTGGACTCAATCATAGTATTCTGGCCTGGCGGCAATATTGAGAAAACATACGATGTAGAAGTTAACCAGAACCTGAGTATAGATTTCACGAACGGTGAATCCACCGCATCCACATTGAAAGACTATCTATTACAAGATCCTGGTGATCCATTTCTGGTCAAAGCTAATGAAATATATGCGATCAATTATATCCACCAGGAAAAGGTACTTTTTGATTTTAATTACCAGCGTACAATCCCTCATAAATTTTCACAATCCACCCCTGGAATTGCCGTGGGTGATATAAACAATGACAGGCTCGAAGATTTTTATATAGGTGGGAATGGCCAATTTCCGGGGACATTCTATCTTCAAAAGCCAGATGGCATGTTTATGGCCGAACAAAGAATTATCGATGGAAAGGATCAGATTGATAAGGATATGGGGATTTTATTCCTTGATATTGATAATGACCGGGACCTGGACTTGTATATCGTAAAGGGGGGTATCCAGAGACAGGAAGGAGATGAAATTTATGCTGATAAAGTATACATAAACGATGGCAATGGGTATTTTGCCCATCAGGAGGAAATATTACCCGATATACACATATCCGGATCCTGTGTTAAAGCCTCTGATTTCGATGGGGATGGCGACCTGGACCTTTTTGTCGGCGGGAGAATAATTCCGGGTAAATACCCATTTCCGGCTGATAGTAAATTATTGAGGAATGATAATGGAAGATACATTGATGCTACTGAAGCAGAAATACCGGATTTAACTGGATTGGGCCTTGTAAATGATGCGCTCTGGACAGACTTTAACAACGACCTGTTAATAGATCTGATCGTAATTGGAGAATGGATGCCAGTAACGTTTTTCAAGAACACAGGAAATGGATTTAAAAATATTACGGGATTAATGGGACTGGGTCCAATTACAGGATGGTGGAATAGCATTAATGGCGCCGATATCGATAACGACGGGGATATTGACTATATCCTCGGCAATCTGGGTTTGAATACGATTTTCAAGGGGACGGCAGAAGCACCCTTGAAGATGTATGCAGGAGATTTTGATCTTAATGGAATTATAGATCCGGTGATAGCTTCCATAACCAGTGATGAGTATTTCCAGCCACAATATTTTCCTCTACATACACGTGATGATATGATCATGCAATTGAGCTTTATAAGAAACCGGATACCTACCTATAAAGGATATGGCCGGGCAACCATCAAGGATATTTTCACTGAAGAGGAATTGGACAGTGCATACTACAGGGAAGGGGATAACTTCAGATCTTTGATCCTCACAAATGAAGGAAATGATAAGTTTATCGTTAAAGAATTGCCAGTACAAGCTCAGTTCGCTCCAATATTCGGTATTTTACCTTCAGATATTAATAATGATGGCAATATTGATCTGTTGTTTGCCGGTAACGATTACTCTATTGAACCTATGTCCGGCAGGATCGATGCCTTCAACGGAATGGTATTGGCCGGCGACGGGAATGGTAATTTTAAGGTCGTTGAACCTGGGAAAGCGGGATTCCATGTGCCGGGAGATGCGAAAGGACTGGCAAGAATATTTGGTGCGGATGGGAATGAATTATACCTTGTTACTCAAAACAAGGACTCCTTGCTGGTGTTTGCAAAAAACAGTAAGCAAACTATTGTAAAAGTGCCCATGTATGCTCATTGGGCAGAATTAACATTATTGGACGGAAGTAAACGGAAACATGAGTTTTACCAGGGTTCTTCCTATCTGTCGCAATCCTCCAGGAACATATCGCTTACATCAGGAATAACAGATATAAGAATATACGATGCCAATGGAGTTCTTTTGGAAAACGAACTCAATAACCAATAATACCATTAAGAGTATTTAGAAAACATGTAATTCTAAAGTTAGAACGAATAATTCTCTAGTAAATATTATTTTTTTTTGAAACTGTATAAATAAGGAGCTTTGTGAGCCCGGCCTGAATACCTCTTCTCATGACGCTGGAGGATACCAAGACTTAGCATCTTACGTTGAAAAGTGGTCCTTCGAATTGTCCTGCCCAGTATAGCTTCATATACCTTTTGTAATTCCTTCATGGTAAACTTTTTTGGAAGCAAATTCCCCCCAACCAATTTTTTCTCAAGATTGTCCTGAAGCGTAGCAAGCGCGCGGATTATAATATCCCTATGATCCAGCATAAGGGTAGGGAGTTCCTTAATAGAATACCAATCAATTGCATCTGACAAAGCATCCGGTCTGGGAACCACATCGTTATAGTTGATCAGGGCATAGTATGCGATGGAAATAAACCGGTCCAGCATCCAGTGTGAATTTTCCGGTTGATGATCATTTGCCTCGAGAATAATTCTCATGACCTCTGGTTTGTATCGTTTGATATTGCCAAAAGTGTAAAATTGCTCTAAATAAATGCTATCCAGTCCCGTCCTTTCCATTAATCCCCTTCTGACCGCATCATCTAAATTTTCATTACTTCTTACAAATCCCCCGGGCAAAGCGTAAAATCCCGTATTATGATACTTGATGATCAGGACCTTTAAAGTATTATCTGAAAATCCAAATATGACCGAATCATAGGCAATATGAGATAAGTAGTCTTTCTCTGAAGGTAAATCCATCATTTTTGTTTTTCCATTTAAACCCTTCGAATATAAATAGGAAAATCGGGAAAAAATAATTATTATTGTTACAAATTGAGACAATAGAAAAATATCTTTAAAAATGAAGAAAGTAACTACACTAAGCATGATCATTATGCTGATGAATATAACAGCACAGGCACAGGGTAATAATGGCTTCCCTGTACAAATAACTATAGAAAATGGGATCATAGAAGGTAGTTATGATACTAATACAGGGATCCAGAAATATTTTGGAATACCATTTGCCAAACCACCGGTAGGTGAGCTCCGCTGGAAAGTACCTCAACCTGTAGAAGATTGGGGAGGGGTCAGGGAGACGAAGAAATTTGGCCCGCGACCCATGCAGACCAATGTGTTCGGAGATATGAAGTCGCGATCTGACGGGGTCAGTGAGGATTGTTTATACCTGAACGTCTGGACACCGGCTAAGCGGAATACAAAAGAATTGCCCGTGCTGGTGTATTTCTATGGAGGAGGGTTTGTTGCCGGTGATGCTTCAGAATACCGGTACGATGGAGAAAGTATGGCTAAGAAAGGCATTGTAACAGTAACTGTAAATTATCGCCTGAATGTATTCGGCTTCCTGGCTCATCCTGATCTGAGTGCAGAATCTCCTTATAAGGCATCAGGTAACTATGGATTGCTGGATCAACATGCAGCCTTACAATGGGTCAGCAAAAACATCACTGCCTTTGGTGGAGATCCCAACAAGGTGACCATCGCCGGGGAATCGGCCGGATCTATATCTGTCAGTATGCAGATGGCTTCACCATTATCCAAAGGCTTGATCCAAGGTGCAATAGGTGAAAGTGGTGCCGGCATTCATCCGACCCTTCCACCTGTTTCTCTCGAAGAAGCCGAAAAGACAGGATTGGAATTTGCAGAAAAAGCTGGTTGTTCCAGTATCTCGGAATTAAGGGATTTAAGTACCAGAGCCTTATACGAGATATATAATGAATCCAAAAGATTCGGATTCCCAATAGTTATTGATGGCTATTTCCTTCCTAAAAGTTTACCAGAGATCTTTAATTCAGGAGATCAGGCGCAGATCCCATTGCTTCTGGGGTGGAATTCAGCCGAAATACCAGGAGGGGCTTTTATGATGGGCAAACCCTATTCGGAGGAAAATTATATCGCAGCGGTAAAAAAGGCCTACCCGGAGAAATATAAAGAAGTGTTGAAACTATATCCTCATGGATCAGAAACAGAAATTGAGATCTCTGCCACTGCACTGGCATCAGATCGTTTTATAGCCTACAGTACCTGGAAGTGGTTTGACCTGCAGAGGAAAAATAGCGATAAACCGGTATATCGCTACCTCTACAGTAAGTTACGTCCTCCTCTTAAAGATGAAAATCTGACACCAGGACTGGCTGGTGGAACCAGGCAAGGGGATCCGGGATTTAAAATGCCTGAACCTATCGGAGCGCCTCATGCTTGTGAAATCGAGTATTGCATGGGAAATCTGCATCTGGTCCAAGAATATGCATGGTCACCGGATGATTTTAAAGTTTCCAGGACCATGCAGAATTATTTCGCCAATTTCATAAAAACCGGCAATCCAAATGGTACAGGACTTCCTGAATGGCCTTTAGCCGAACCGAAAGATAAAAATCCACCGGTAATGATCATAGATATTGAAAGTAAGATGATACATGCCTCTGAAGATGCCAGGTATGAGTTTCTTGACAAGGCTTATGGGAATAATTAAAAGAGACAATAACAATTTATGAAGAATTTACT
>JAHEGY010000171.1 GCA_024644875.1 Cyclobacteriaceae bacterium | reverse complement strand
AATTAATTATGAATATGCAGGTCCGGGATACATATCTTCCCAAATTTGATGTCCGGGATATATTTAATAATTTTTTTCCTATCTTAGGGTTTATTCACAGATGCATATTTTTAAACACGAATGAGCCCTTCGATTCATCGTTTATCTGCTATAGTTTTTACAGATATTGTTGGTTATACTTCAATGATGGGTGCGGATGAGGATGCTGCTTTAAGAACACTCGAAAAAAACAAAAGGATCCACAGGAAATATTTTGAGAAATATCAATCTACTTATTACAAACAAATTGGTGATGGTTTTCTGGCGATCTTCGATTCTGTGGTTCAGGCAGCCCACGCTTGTGGTTTCATCCAGAATGCATGTCATGAAGCAAATATAAATATCAGGGTTGGTATCCATGAAGGTGAAGTAATCTTCAGTGACAATGATGTTTATGGTGATGAAGTGAATATCGCCTCAAGGATTGAAAGTGCCGCAGAGAGTGGTTCTATTTATGTCTCGGAAAATGTTAAAAGAAACCTCGACAATAAGACAGGCATCTTTGTTGAGTTTATCAAAGAGTTTGAACTAAAAAATGTAAGAGATCCGTTGAACCTTTATTCGGTGAAGGTGGATATAGAACAGATCCCGGAAGTTAGTTCCTCTCCTTCACATAAAAGCTCAAGAGCAAAACGTAATCGGAATTGGCTCTGGATTGTTTATTTTATTGTGATTACCGGACTGCTATTAATCTTGGCGATAAATTTTAATTTAATCTCCGACTGGATTGGTGGATCAATAAAACAGACTGAAATAAATCTTACAGAAAAATCCATCGCCGTATTACCATTTCAGAATTTCAGCAATGACTCTACCATGGATTATCTGGGTGATGGCTTTGCCGATCATATTATTGGTCATCTTTCCAGGATCCCCGAATTCAGGGTAATTGCGAGGGCATCCTCTTTCAGGTTCAGAGGCTCAGATAAATCCATTCCTAAAATTGCTGAGGAACTGGGTGTTCAGAACATTCTTGAAGGAAGTTTTCAGGTAAATGGCGACCATATTCACCTTAATTTAAACCTGATTCACGCTACTTCAGGTGAAGTTCTTTTTGCTGAAGATTATGATGGATCACTTGGACAGTTGTTCGATTTGCAGGATGAAGTTACTCGAAATTTCACCGGTTCTTTTAAAGGGACTTTTTTAAAATTCAACGAATCCACAAAAAAGGAAAGAGAAATTGACCTGCAGGCATTTAAATTTTACCAGTTGGGACAGGGGCTTTTAAAGGATAATTATATATCCAGGACCTCACTACGGGAAATCAGAAATCTTCATAGACAAGCCAGCCAGATCGATCCGGACTGGTCAGCCCCCTATGTAGGTATGGCAGAATCGTTTTTCCTCGAACTGCATTATGGAATTAATAAATTTCCTAAAGTAAAAGATAGTATTGAATTTTATGTGGAAAAGGCTATGGCTATAAATCCTGAACAGGGTGAGCTCTATAGCCTCCTGGGAACGATCAGTTTCTGGGAAATGGAATTCAGTAAAGCTAAAAGTCAATATAATATAGCCATCGAGATCAATCCAAATTATCCTTTCACTTATTATTTCCTGGGTTATTTACTGGCAAGAAAGGGAGGGGATCTAAGTGCCACTATTATGAATATCGATAAAGCCATTTCTTTAGATCCCCTAAACGAAATGTTTACTACAATTAAGCCCTTGTTAATATCCATGTCAGGGCAGTATTATAAGTCTGAAACTATGCTCTTGGAAATGCTGGAAAAAGAGCCGAATAAAAATACTACTTTATTTATCCTGGGAATGGTCTATACACATATGAAGGATTATGAAACAGCCCTGGAGACATTACTGAAAAGGAGCGTGGGACGTAATACCAATTGGCTGGTTGCCTTTAATTATTATAAAACCGGCCAAAAGGAAAAAGCCAGGGAAATCCTGGAATATAACCTTCAACTCCCGGAGGAAAGAGCTACTCCCAGTTCAATGATGGCTATAATGTATATGGGATTTGAAGAATACGATATAGCCATGGATTATATGGAAAAAGGATTGGAATCTTACGATTTCTGGGGGCTTTGGTTAGAGCAAAGCTGGTCCGATCCTATTAAGGATAATCCCAGGTTCAAAAAAATCATGGAAGCTTATTACAAAAAAATCAATGAATAATCAATGAAAAATAACCTGAGCGACAGAATCATTCCACTATCATCCATAGATCATATTTTCACAGGAACCGGATCTTACCCGATTGAATTCATCTTTGCCTATCAAGAAAAATTAGATGTAAAGTCGCTCAGATCAAGTCTTTTTGAGATAATAAAACACTTCCCTCCTGTTTCCAGCAAACTGGTTAAATTGACCGACAAGGAATATGGGTTTGAGTTGTCTTCCGAAGGCCTGGAATTTGAAGTGCAGGAATCCAGTATACGTTTTAAAGAGAATGATGCAAAATACGATTACATCAACCCTGTTAGTACAGTTGAAGGAGATCCTCTAACTAAAATTAAAATTACACATACACCAGGTGGATCTGTACTGGGTGTAAGTATTTCACATGCGATTGCAGACGGATTCAGTTATTTTCATTTTTTATCAAGCTGGGCAAAATTATATCAGGAAAAGTCTTTTTTTCCACCAATTCATCAGAGGTCATTACTGGTGTCGAATCAGGATGAATTCCAGAAAATACCTGTAATGCCGCAGGATGTTTTACGCGACGCCGGTTTGTTTATCAAAGACAAAAGAAAGGTGATCAAAAAAGAAGATCTGAAGTGGGAATCAAGAATTTTTCATTTTGTTGAATTAAAAGAATTGTTAGCCCAGGAACAAAAAAACACCGATACCAGGTTGTCATTTAATGACATTATTACAGCACAACTATCAAAAGAGTATCTATCGAAGTGGCAGGCAGGTGGAGAAGAAAACACTTGCTATATCAGTTGCCCGGTAGATTTCAGGCGGATATTGGATGGCTTTCCAAAAACCTATTTTGGAAATGCTGTATCTTTGGCTACCACAGCCTTAAGTGTGGAGGAACTCAATTCGGTTTCATTATCAGATTTAGCCTTGAAAATCAGGACTAACGTGAAAAAGGTAGATAGGGAACGGATTAATACAAACCTATCATGTTTAACAGTTCTCCGTAATCAGCAAAGTGTCAATATTTTTGAAAATATACATGTAATGCACCCTGATTCAGGACTTCTTGTAACAAATCTATCCAGACTTCCTGTACCTGAAATAGAATTTAATGCTGGCTCACCATCAGATTATTCCATTCTTACCCAGACGGTTAGAGGTGCTGTGATCCTGCCCCATCCTGATGGATTTGAAGTCAGGTTGTGTTGCCCTATTGATTAATCGCTTTCCATAATAGAAACGAAGACAAGAACAATTAATAGATCTTTTAGAACTTAATTCGGTTTGTTATAAAAAAGGCAATACTCAATAAGACTATAACAACGCCCAAACCTAGGTTTAAACCATATTCTTCAGCAATCATTCCAATTGTAGGAGGCCCGACAAACAACCCGAAATAACCAAGGCTGGCCACTGATGCCAGGCCCTCCCCAGCAGAAACACCGGGAACTTTGGCCGAGGAAATATATACTGCAGGCACCAGGCCTGAAAACCCAAACCCTGCCAGGGTAAAGCCTAATATTGCCACTATAGAATTTTGAATAACCAGGGCGGAAAATACACCGGTTATGGCAATTACCAATCCAAAAAGTACAAGTTTCCTCGAACCCCATCTTGTAACCAGAACATCCCCGTAAAACCTGCCAAGAGCCATTGTAAAGGAAAATCCTGCAAAACCCATTCCAGCAAGTAAAACTTCAGTATTTAATGTTTTACGAAGATAGATCGTGCTCCAATCCATGATGGCGCTTTCACCCAGCATAACACAGAAAGCAATTAAAGCAAGTCCGATCAATATCCCCCGGGGTAAAACAAATATCCTGGATTTTTCAACTGTTGTTTCTTTTACCTTAGTCATAGTAGCAGATAGTAAGGCAATTACTATAAAAAGCAAAACAGCTAAAACAGGCATTTGCACCTTTCCCGGAATGGAGAGGCCAACGAGAATACTGGTACTGGCAGCACCAACCATGCCTCCCAGGCTCCATAATCCATGACAGGTAGACATAATCGGACGTCCTTTTTGTTCTTCTACAATAGCCGCGGCAGCATTCATGGCAATATCCATGGAACCGGTTACGACACCTACCATGGTAAGAATAATAAACAAACCCAGGTGGCTTGGGGCAAATACCGGTAAGATCGAGATAATACAGAATATAAAACTTATAAAAATCGTGACCCTGCCGGCACCATACTTTTGAATAAAATAACTTATAAATGGCATTACCGAGACTGAACCCAATGGAACCCCTAACAGAGCTAAACCTAATTCCCCTTCACCGATGCCAATTCTATCCTGTATATCCGGTAATCGGGTTATCCATGATCCAAAAAATACACTGTTGATAGAAAAAAACAATCCTACTGTCCTGGATTCATTATCCTTGAAATATTCAATTAAATTCCTAATCATCTGTGTATTCAAATACCTGGGTTTGTAACCGGTTAATATAAAAATCCTTTTATGGATCTGGTTGTAAAAGTGCTATAAAAAAAAATTCAATCCCATATTCTGTTTTAATTATTAAACCTTGGAAAGAGATTTGAATCATTCATCACTGTATTATGAAACATTCTTTCTTTTTACCAAAAATTAAATATCTGTTTCTTGCTATAAGATCATATATATAATCATTAAACCTATCAGGAAAGATCCTGAAAACCAGCAGGAGTCTTGTGATTCCGCCGGTCTCTCTAATTATCTGGAAAATAGCCTTTGATTTATAGTATACCTGATCATTCTTAAACAACATAACGGAATCCATACCTGATCCTGAATCCGGAATTCTCTTCAGTATCTCCTTTCCGGCTGCACTTTGTAAGGCAATAAACCTAAACTTCTTTTTTCTATCTAATTTCAAGAATAACAATACCGTATTGCTGCATAAGTTACAGAAACCGTCATACAAGACAATTGATTTGAAGTCACTGTCTAAGTCTTTTACTTTCATATATTAATAAAAACTGAAATGCCATATGAGAGTTTGAGTGACCTTCCTATTTCTTCGATTAAGGAAAAAAATAAGACATGCTCAATTATTAGAGTTATTGGCATGACAGACCCAGCTCTTAATGATGACATTTCAAATATATTTTTACATAATTAATTAATTATCAATTATATAACATATTTTAAATAAAGTATGACATTAAATGATATTTAAAATACATGCTTTGAAAAAGGATTTATAATTTGAACTATTTACTTTATTCAAATATCTTCATAAAATCATTTACTACTTTAAAAAGTTTTCAAAAATGAAAAATATCATATTAATTTTATTATTATTTATAGCCTATCAATCCCCGGCACAGTTTGAACCAAACTATGATGAATCGAAAATTCCTGATTTTATTTTACCGGATAATCTTATTTCAAACGATAATGAAACGATCACAAACGTGGACCAATGGGAAAAAATACGTCGGCCTGAAATATTAAAATTATTTGAAACTGAAGTATATGGTAGAATACCGGATCAGGAAATTGAGGTTGAATTTAGAATAGTTGACGTAAAAAAAGATGCACTCGATGGCATGGCTGTACGTAAACAAATTAAAATTGTTTTCTCGGGCAACGACAGAGAACTTACAGCGGATCTGTTAATCTATCTGCCTGCTGGCAGAACTGATGCTGTACCAGTATTTGTAGGTTATAATTTCTACGGCAACCATACCATAAATCCTGATCCTGAGATTTGGCTGGCCTCAAGCTGGATCAGGAACAATTCAACTGTAGACATATCTGATAATAAAGCTAATGAACTATCCAGGGGGTTTAGAACCAGCAGATGGCCGGTTCAATACATCCTGTCCCGGGGGTATGGAATTGCAAATTTATATTATGGGGATATCGATCCTGATTATGATGATAATTTTAAAAATGGTATTCATCCTTTATTTTATGAAAAGGGACAATCCAAACCTGCTCAGGATGAATGGGGATCAATTAGCGCCTGGGCTTATGGTCTGATCCAGGCAATGAATTATTTTGAAACGGATGATCGCATTGACCAGACAAAAGTAGCTGTTATAGGTCATAGTAGATTAGGAAAAACTTC
The DNA here is from genome assembly GCA_024644875.1 of Cyclobacteriaceae bacterium. GTDB lineage: Bacteria > Bacteroidota > Bacteroidia > Cytophagales > Cyclobacteriaceae > JAGTVG01. The sequence continues at coordinate 896 of JAHEGY010000171.1, read as the reverse complement.
CTTATGGGCGGGTGCCTTAGATGAAAGATTTGCCCTGGTCATCTCAAATGAGTCAGGATGTGGTGGGGCTGCCCTGTCCAGAAGAAGAATTGGTGAAACTGTTGGGAGGATAAACACGGTTTTTCCACATTGGTTTAATGATAACTTCAACAAGTATAATGAGAATGAGGATGCCTTACCAGTTGATCAGCATATGCTCATAGCACTTATGGCGCCCAGACCGGTATATATTGCCAGTGCCAAAGGAGATCCCTGGGCCGACCCAAAAGGTGAATTTCTTTCCGGAGCCTATTCAAGTCCGGTATATGATCTATACGGGTTACAGGGATTAGAAGAAGAGAATATGCCGCTTCTTAACAGTCCAATAAATGAGGGACATATTGGTTATCATATAAGATCCGGAGAACATGACCTAACCTACTATGATTGGTCACAATTTCTAAATTTCGCTGACAGGTTTCTCAAATAAACAATTTAAATCTGTATACATACTAATTAAATAAAAACTAGAGAATACTTATGTTCCGAGAATTTAGGATGCCGGGGCATATCTGCCTAAATGCCAGCATTCAATTGGCCAGTGAACAAAAAGGTGGATCAGGAGTTAAGTCTAAAGACTTGGTATTCGTTACATATATTAAAAAGGATATCTGTCATAATAATCAACATGTACAGGATTATTTTCCATAAACAGAATTAACATTTAATATTAGAGAGAAGCATTTGAAAATTAATGTAATATTGCTAAACCGTTCAAATAAACCTTAAAAATTAAATCTTATGAAAAGAATAATATTAATGATTACCCTTGTTCTCTACACTTTTCTGATACAAGCACAGACATCAGACGACTATATTGAACTGGCACGTGATATACTTAAAACTGAAAAGAAAGC
>JAHEGY010000170.1 GCA_024644875.1 Cyclobacteriaceae bacterium | reverse complement strand
ATGCCACACTGTCGAAAAGTAATCCAGCGATGGCATGAAGAGTAAAGAACCAACCTCTCGTCTGGTCCACACCTTCTGCAATAAAATCTGCTGGATACACTTTATCAAATCTTTCCTGGTTTTCGAAAGGATAATGCACCTGGGCGTAAGGCATGGATCCGGCATCAAACCATACATCGATAATATCCGGCTCCCTGTACATTTTCTGTCCTGAATCACTCACCAGATACACATCATCCACGTATGGCCTGTGCAGGTCAAAATCCTCGCCAACAGGATCCTGCTCAATACCTGCCTCGATGGCTTTATTTACTTCTTCCTGTAATTCTTTTAAGGAACCAATGCACTTTTCCTCTTTCCGGTCTTTTGTTACCCAGACAGGTAGTGGCGTGCCCCAGAACCTGGACCGGCTTAAATTCCAGTCCACCAGGTTTTCAAGCCAGTTCCCGAACCGGCCGGTACCCGTGGATTCCGGTTTCCAGTTAATGGTGTTGTTAAGTTCATATAACCTTTCCTTTACCGCCGTGGATTTAATAAACCAGGCACTGATCGGGTAATAAAGAATGGGTTTATCCGTGCGCCAGCAGTGCGGGTAACTGTGCACATATTTCTCCACTCTGAAAGCCTTGTTCTCTTCCTTCAGTTTGATGGCAATGAGTACATCCGTTGGACGGTAATTGGGATCCGATTCATCACTATCGTCATAATTTTTCACATACATGCCTGCAAAATCAGTGATCTCATCCACAAATTTTCCATGCTTATCAACGATAGGTACATCATCCCCAAGCTTATCTTTAACATATATTCCGGGTATGCCTTTTTCCCGGGTTGCCTTGAAGTCATCCGCACCAAAAGCCTGGGCCATATGTACTATTCCGGTTCCGTCTTCAATGGTAACAAAGTCTGCTCCGATAACGGTAAAAGCAGGGTGGGGTAGAGGAATATAAGGCATGAGTTGTTCATAACTCAGACCAACCAGTTCCTTACCTTTCATTTCCCCGATCACCTGAAATGGGATCTGTTTATCTCCCGGCTTATAGGCATCTATATCAAGATCCTTGTCCTTTTCATTGAAGTACTCGGACATCCTGTCCTTGGCCAGGATAACATTGATGGGTTCGAATGTGTACTGGTTGAAAGTCCTGACCTTTACGTAGTTGATAAACTCATTAACAGCAAGGGCTGAATTTCCGGGTAGTGTCCAGGGTGTAGTCGTCCAGGCCAGGAAATAGTCGTTTTCCGTATCTTTGATCTTAAATTGGGCCGTGATAGAGGTATCTTTTATATCCTTGTATGTTCCCGGCATATTCAGTTCATGAGAGCTAAGCCCGGTTCCTGCCGCGGGAGAATAGGGCTGGATCGTATAGCCTTTGTATAAAAAGCCTTTTTCATACAATTTCTTCAACAGCCACCAGACCGTTTCCATATAATCCCTGTCAAAAGTGATGTACGGATCATCCAGGTCTATCCAGTAACCCATGATGCGGGTCAGGTCATCCCACTGGTCCTTGTATTTCATGACCGTTTCCTGGCATTTCTTGTTGTAATCTGCAATAGAGATCTTTACCCCTATATCATCCTTGGTGATGCCCAGTTCCTTTTCGACCTGTAATTCCACAGGCAGGCCATGGGTATCCCAGCCCCCTTTTCTTTTGACCTGGTACCCAGACATGGTTTTATAGCGGCAGAAAATATCCTTGACCGTCCTTGCCATTACATGGTGAATGCCGGGTGTGCCATTGGCAGATGGCGGGCCTTCATAAAAGATATAAGGCTTCCGGCCTTCTCTGAAATTGACGGACTCTTCAAAAATTTTATTCTTCTCCCAGAATTTCAGGATCTCATCACTGAATTCGGGGAAATTTAAATTTTTATATTCCTGGTATTTTGTTTTTTGACTCATTTTTCCAGAAAATTATAACTTCTCCTCTTTATCTTCTACTTTACTATATATTTTCAACAAACTTAAGTTGATCTCTTCATCTTCATCTTCGGTGTAGAAATCATCCTCGAAAGTTTCGATCAACGGATGGGCATCTATTTTTCGTTTTCCATCATCAAATGCCAGCAATAATGCCGGTAAAAAGATGAGGTTAGTGAACATGGCGATCAGCAGGGTGATGGATGTCAGTTTACCCAATGCAATGGTTCCTCCAAAATTTGAACCTGCAAATATTATAAATCCTGCAAAGAGCACGATGGAGGTATATACCATACTGGCTCCGATCTCTTTGATACTGTTGCTGACAGCTACCGGCACAAAGAAATTATTGGCGAAAAGCTCTTGCCTGTATTTGGCTAGAAAATGTATCGAGAAATCAACCGAGATCCCAAAGGCAATGCTGAAGGTGATGGCGGTACTGGGTTTAAAAGGTATTCCCGCAAAACCCATCAGCCCGGCCGTCACCAGGATGGGTATTATATTGGGGATCAGGGAAATTACGATCATTTTCAGGTTCCTGAAAAGAAGGGCCATAATAGCCGAGATCAGCAGGAAGGCAATAAACAGACTAAACCGCAGGTTCTTGATCAGAAAGTTATTGCCTTTAACAAATAATAAGGTGGTACCAGTTGCATAGGCATTTATTTCAGTTCCGTCAAATATTTCACTGATCTTGGGTTTTATTGTATTCTGGATGAGGTCATCCATTTTATTACTTCCAATGTCTGCGATCTTAAGACTCATCCGCATAACCTGTCCTGTGGAGTCGACAAATGAAGTCAGCAGACCTTTATTTGTATCCTGGCCCCTGAAATATCTTAAAATAAAATTCTGATCCTGCCGGCTTGGAAGGCCATAATACCTGGGATTATTGTTATAAAATGCCTGCCTGGCAGCTTTTACGAAACTGACTATGGAGACTGGTTTGGAAATGTCCTCCTGTTCTTCAAAAAACTGTTCCAGCTCATCGATCTTTTTCAGGTTACTGTTACGGATGACCCCGCGTTTCTTTCCGGTATCTACCACCACCTCCAGGGGCATGATCCCACTGAAATTCTCTTCAAAGAAAGCCAGATCCTGTTTGATCTGGCTGTCTTCCGGCAGGTCATCGACCATATAGGATACTGCATAGATCTTGTAAAGTCCAAATATCGAAACCACTACGATGGCCACGATAACCACAAAGATCCGGTATTTATACCGGTGGACCAGGAGATCCACGCCGTTCAGAAAAACATCCGTGAATTTAAATTTCAGGTGTTTAAGCCTTTTTCCTTTCGGTGTCGGGAGGTAGGAAAATACCGCCGGGATAAGGATCATGCTGACCAAAAAAGTGGCCATGATACTGATGCTTGCTACAAGACCAAATTCTCTCAGTATAAGGATTTTCGTAAACAGAAGCACACCGAAACCAATGGCTGTCGTAAGATTCGTTATTAAGGTAACAATCCCGATCTTCCGGATCATCACACTTAATGCCCTGATCTTATTTCCATATTTTTCAATTTCCTGGTGATATTTATTGAGCAAGTATATGCTGTTCGGTATGCCTATAACCACGATTATAGGCGGCATGAGCCCCGTAAGAATGGTGATTTTATAACCCATCAAATCCAGTATACCCATAGCCCAGATCACGACCACGGCGATAATGATCATAGGGATTATAACAGCATCCCAGGATTTAAAGAAGAGCGCTAATATGATCCCGGTTATGATAACAGAAAGTATTAGAAAGAATATCATTTCATTGCGTATCCTGCCTGCTACCACTGACCTTACAAAAGGCAAACCAGCGTATTTCAAGTCAATGCCAGTCTTTTTTGTAAATTCATCACCCAGGAATATAATATCGTCTGTGACCTGTATCCTTTTTGCAGAGTTTAGGACCTCCTTATTCAGGGTGATCAGGATCAAAGTTGATCCATTCTCTTCATTAAACAGTTGCCCGGCATAAAACTTCTGATCCCTTACAATCTGTAGTACACTGTCCAGGTCTGGCTGGTTATCCGGAATGGTCCTGAAAATATTTTCAATCGTAAATTGTTTGTTTACCGCATCTTTCTCAATTCTCTTCAGGTTCGGCAATCCCAGTACCTCCACAACTCCTGAGATTTTGGACAATTCGTCGCACAGCATGGAAAGCCTGTAGAAGTTTTCAGGCGTATATAGGCTTGAGTCAAGGATCCCAAGCGCCAGGATATTACCATCCTCACCGAATTGTGCTTTGAATTTCTTGAACTGTACCATATCCGGATCGTTATTCGGTACCGTCTGTGCAAATTCATAGCTCATCTGCAGGTCCTTCGCCCGGAAGGCCATAAAGACAGTAATAATCCCTATTATAATGATCAGGAATAGTCTGAATTTCAGTACGATATGGGCAAGTTTAGTCCACATGCAAAAACGAAGTGCAAATGTAATGATTTTTACAGCAGTTTTTTAAATTAAGATGTATTATATAAGCCCTTGTCACACTTTCTAGTAGCCGGGAATTGATATTCCCTTGATCTTTCTGTACATCTCCAGGGCATAAGAATCCGTCATTAAAGTAATATGATCCAGGCAGGCCAGGATCAGCGGATAAAAAGAATCGTGATCCTGTTTTAATTCAGCCTTGAGGTCAGGAGGGAAAAGATTGAGGATAGTGGTATTCTTCTTGCCTGCTTTTCCATCATTCTGATAAAAGTCAAAAGCGGCCCTGAGGTAAGCATCAATTAAACCCGACAGCACCTCGAAACCAGCCGTTTCCCTTTCCAGGACAGGGGTTGATTGATATATCTTCTCCACGGATATGTTAATAATATCTTTCAAATGATTAGCAGAAGCAATAACCGAGGTGAGTGCCTTATCGAATTTTCCACTGAGGATGCCAGGTTCATTGTCAATAAAAGATTCGGCGGTTTGCCCGATCAGTTCAGCAATAGCCAATGCACGCAGCAGGCTTACCTTTTCTCTTTTCAGTTCGATTTTTTGGAATTTCTTATAGTCAAATTTTTCTCCCAGGATTGGGGATAGAAGTTCAGTAACCGTATCAACCGTAACCAGGTTCAGGTTACAGCCATCTTCAAGATCAATAATGCTGTAACATATATCATCTGCGGCTTCAACAAGAAAGGCCAGGGGATGCCTGCACCATACCAGTTCTTTTTCAGATAGAGATCTCAGGCCCGTTTGTAGAGCCGTTTCCTTAAAAAAATCCTTTTCCGATTGGAAGAAACCATACTTTTTCTGGCTTTTCCTTCCGGGATCCTTTGTTTGTATCAGAGATTCACGGGGGTATTTGCTGAAAGCCGCCAGCGTCGCGAAAGTCACTTTCAATCCCTGGTATTTATTATTGATCAGCAGACGGAATCCCTGTGCATTCCCTTCAAAATTTGTCAGGTCAGTCCATTCCTTATCGTTCATTTGAGATTTGAGAGACAAGCCAAAACCATCTTCCAGAAAATATTCAGAGATCGCATCCTCGCCGGAATGACCAAAAGGCGGGTTCCCGATATCATGGGCCAAAGCTGCCGAGGCAACAATAGCACCCATTTCAAATTGGTTAATTCCTTTTTTAGCAAGGCTGGAATTCCGGTCGATGATTACCTTACCCACCTTTTTCCCGAGAGACCTGCCAACACTGGATACCTCCAGGCTATGCGTCAGGCGGGTATGGACAAAATCCGTTTTAGGAAGTGGGAAAACCTGTGTTTTATCCTGGAGGCAGCGGAAAGGGTAGGAGAAAATGATCCGGTCGTAGTCCTGCTCGAAAATACTCCGGCTTTTCAGGTCTTTTAATGATCTTGCCTTATCCTCCCCGAACCTTGAGGGACTTACCAGTTTTTCCCACTCCATGAATTACCACTTTTTCTTTTTCTTCGAAGCTTTGGTACCCCCACCATAGAAGAACATGATGCCCAGAATAAATCCGGCATCATACCATCCACCATTATTATTGACGGCATATACAGCCACTTCATCTTTGAACAGCGAAATGATAAAAGTGAAGAAAGAAATAAACCCATGCAGCAGGCCCCACCAGAAACCCAGGGTTTCTTCCGGAAGGCAGGTATTCAGATCGATCGTTTCCGCACAGCTCGACATGATAAAAATAAGCACCACAAACAGGATGATGTTTGTGCTTTTAAAAATGTTTGATGTAGACGATTTCATGAGTTTTGAATTTATAAATGTTTGATAGCTAATATCCGAATTGGCTGAGTTTGTTTTTCTTCCTTCTCCAATCCTTTTCCACCTTGACATATTGTTCCAGGAACACCTGTTTGCCAAAGAAGGCCTCCATATCTTTTCTTGCTTCCGTGCCGATCTTTTTAAGTCCTGCCCCTTTCTTACCGATGAGAATACCTTTCTGGCTGTTCCTTTCCACATATATTTCCGCCCGCATACGGATGATCGTTTCCTCCTCTTTGAATTCACTGATGACCACTTCCGTTGAATAGGGCACCTCCTGTTTATACGTCTGGAATATCTTTTCCCGGATTATTTCCGATGCGAAGAACCGTTCCGGTTTATCCGTGAGTTGATCCTTCGGATAATAAGGGGGATGAACCGGAAGGTGGTTCAGGATCAGTTCGAAGACCAGGTCGATGTGCTTCCCCTTCAGCGCTGAGATCGGGATGATCGCATCGAATGCATGATACTCCTTCCACATCGAGATCTTATCTTCGAGTTGTTGGTCATTTTTAGCCAGGTCGATCTTATTGATGAGCAGGATTATCTTCCCTTCCGTTTTCCGGAGGATAGGATCCAGGAGTTCCCGGTCGATCTTTTCGCCCACTTCAACCATCAGGAGCAGCACATCCGCGTCTTCCACCGACAATCTTACAGACTGCATCATAGATTTATGAAGTTGATACTGAGGTTTCAGGATCCCGGGAGTATCAGAATAGACAATCTGGAAATCCTCGCCATTCAGGAGGCCGAGGATGCGGTGGCGGGTCGTTTGCGCTTTAGAAGTGATGATCGACACATTTTCACCCACCAGTTTATTCATGAGGGTAGATTTACCCACATTAGGTTTACCGATGATGTTTACGAATCCTGATTTATGGGTTGGATTTTCCGACAAATTTTAAGGGTTTACAAATCGATGATAAATATAGGGAAGAAAAGTTGAAAGCCGGAATGAAAATAGGTAAATGGTGCCAGGATTCCGTTAATGGC
>JAHEGY010000169.1 GCA_024644875.1 Cyclobacteriaceae bacterium | reverse complement strand
ATTATTCCTGAAAGTACGATCAGTATTACTGACAATACCAATGAAGGATCATGGGAATATCGCTGGAACTTAGGCGATGGAAATACTTCTGATGATCCGGACTTAGCAGAACATACCTATGAAACGTATGGTGTCTATGCGGTCTCTCTTGAAGTAAGTTACGGCCCCTGTACTGAAAGGCATTCTGAAACTACGACTGTTGAGCCGGTTTCGCCAATCGTGGATTTTACCGCAGATGTACGTGAAGGATGCCGTCCTTTGACTGTGAACTTTACAAATCTGTCAAAATACGCTGATCCGGATTCTTACTATTGGACATTTGGTGATGGCCTGGGTTGGTCGAACGCAGAAAATCCGAGCTTTACTTTCTATGACCCAGGCACTTATACGGTTACACTTGAAGCAACAAATGATCTGGGGATTGTGGTCAGGGAGATAAAGGAATTTTATATAGAAGTCTGGGATGTGCCATTAGCTCAATTCAATGTAAGGCCCGGACTGGTTTATGTTCCTAACCAGCCTGTCTTCACAGCGAATCTTAGTATTGGAGGCGTGGAATGGTTCTGGGATTTTGGTGACGGAGTTGGTACTTCAACCGAATTTGAACCAAGTTATACATATATCTATCCAGGAGTATATGATATCTTTCTCTGGGTATCTAATGAATATGGATGTGAAGATTCCCTTTTAATTGAAAAGGCGGTACGTGCCGAAGAAGGGGGCCAAGTGGCCACGCCAAACGTATTCACCCCTAATCCCGATGGACCAGGTGGTTCCGGAGGAGGTATAGGCAATCCTGCATTTAACGATGTGTTCCTGCCAATCGAAAAAGGGGCAATAGAGTTCCACCTGCAGATATTCAACCGTTGGGGAGAAATGCTTTTTGAAAGTTATGATAAAAACAAAGGTTGGGATGGCTATTACAGGGGAAAATTATCACCTGCCGATGTATATGTATATAAATTGGATTTGAAATTAAATGACGGTAACCGGGTAACACGACTGGGCGATGTTATGTTGTTACGGTAGAAAAAGAAGGATTAAATGAAATTACTAGTTGAAACCTTATGGTATTAATGAAATGATGAAAAGAGGCGTTCTAATATTGATATTTTTGCTATGTATGATTTTTGAAAGCTTTGGCCAGGATCCGCAGTTTTCTCAATATTATGCATCGCCAATATATTTGAATCCAGCATTCGCAGGAACTGGTTTTGCCCACAGGGTTTCGATGAACAGCCGTATCCAATGGCCAAGTCTGCCGCAGGCTTTTATCTCCAATGCTTTTAGCTGGGATATGAATATGCCAACCTGGAACAGTGGTTTCGGGATCCAGGTAGTATCCGATAAGGCAGGCAGTGTGGGGCTGCGATCAACAAGTTTTGGATTGGTTTATTCATATAAGGTCTATCTGGGCAATAAATGGGTGTGGAACTCAGGTTTGAATTTCAAATATGCCATCAGAGATATAGATTTTACAAAAATGTTGTTTGGTGACCAGCTGGAATTCGGTGGGCCCGGAGGAGTTCCAAGTATAGACCCTGCATCTTATAATTTAAGGAATACAGGATTCTTTGATTTTGATTTCGGTGTTTTATTCTATAATGACAAGATCTGGGCGGGTGCGTCTGCCAGTCATTTGAATGAACCAAATACTTCATTCCTGGAAGATGAATATAGATTACCGATGAAGATCACCTTCCATGCAGGGATGAAAATACCTTTAAACTCCGGAATGTTTGCGTCGAAACGGCCAACTCATATTACCCCATCGGTATATTACAAAATGCAGGATAGTTTTACTCAATTGGATATTGGAATCAATTATTATTATGAACCGATAAAATTTGGGGTCTGGTACAGGGGAGTGCCCATCCAGCGCTTTACCGGACCGCAGGGAGATACCTATATGAGTCATGATGCCCTGATATTTCTGGTAGGTTTCGCTGCATGGAACTTCGAATTCAATTACAGCTATGATTTTACCGTTTCTCAACTGGGTGTCAATACTAATGGGGCACATGAGTTTTCTTTGATTTACCAATTTAAGACCAGAAAGATCAAGAAACTAAGAAAGAAGAAGAAGCCCATACCTTGTCCGGCATTTTATAATGACAATCTGGAGCTGAATCCTCCGGGTTGGATGAAAAAGAAGAAAAAAGATAGATTTTAAGAATGAGAGATTCTAGAAAGTAAAAGGGCTTGCCAAGCGGCAAGCCCTTTTACTTTACAACAGTTCATCCTGATTTTTCGACAGTTCGGTCAGTTAATTTTCATCCTTTCAACGGTTGGAACGAATTTCATCCCATCAAAACCTCGGAATGATGAAAACACTTATAGTAACAACACTTCTTTTTTTATTGGCTTTTGCCGCTGTATACCCACAAACCGCCATCCAGGGAAAGATCAACGATACTGAAGGCCAGCCTGTCATCGGAGCAAATATCTATATCCTGGATTCTTATGATGGTTCGGCATCTTCCCCTGAAGGCGGGTTTTCATTTCAAACAGAACTGACCGGTGAACAGGTTCTTGCTGCCAGCGCAGTAGGTTATATGGATTTCCAGCAATCTATTAACCTTAACGACCTCCCTGGATCATTCGAGATCATACTGCAGGAAGAAACCAAAAGACTCGATGACCTGGTGATCTCTGCCGGAATGTTTGATGCCTCGGATGAAAAGAAATCTACGACCCTTAAACCCTTGGATATTGTGACCACTGCCGGTGCGACTGCTGATATCCCTGGAGTATTGAACACTCTGCCTGGTACACAAACTGTTGGTGAAACCGGCCGCCTTTTCGTCAGGGGAGGGGATGATTCGGAAACAAAGAACTATATAGACGGGGTTATGGTCTCTCAACCCTATGGTATGACGCCCAATAACATTCCCTCACGCATGCGTTTCTCTCCGTTTTTATTCTCAGGTACCACATTCAGCACCGGCGGGTATTCAGCTGAATACGGACAGGCCTTATCAGGAACATTAAACCTGAAAACCGATAATGAGGCCCTTCAGACACAGACGGACCTTTCTTTCATGACAGTAGGCGGAGGGGTTTCACATACACAGAAATGGGAGAGGAATTCGATTTTCTTTGAGACCTTCTATATGAACCTGACACCTTATTTCTGGCTGGTCCCTCAAGAGACCGAATGGGTCGACGCTCCATCTTCCTGGCAGAACACTTTTATGTACCGCCAAAAGGTGGGTGAAGAGGGGAAACTCAAGGTCTTTTACACAGGTGAACTGTCCGGGATGGATCTTGACCAACCGTCATACCTGGATGTTACGGAAGAGGTCGGAGTTGACATGACCAATAATTACCACTACCTGAATGCAAATTATAAGGGGATCCTTAGCAAATACTGGATGGTGGATGCGGGAATTTCAAATACCTGGTCTAAGGAAATCATGAATATGGAATACTTCTCCTCCCAAAACAGGCTGAATAATCTGCACTTTAAATTCACTACCATTTTCGATAAAGGTAAGTGGGCTAACCTTAAGATTGGAACCGATATTTTTCACAATAACTTCGAGCAGAAAATCACCGTATCACCAGAAGAGACTGAGCAGAAAAGGGATGTCAATGAATTGATCCCAGCTATATACCTTGAATCAAATATTTATTTCTCGAATAAATTTATCGGGGTGATCGGTGGTAGATGGGAATATGCATCGCATGCTGAAAAATCAATTATAAGCCCAAGAGTTTCCCTGGCGTATAAAACTGGTGCAAATAGCCAGATATCCCTTGCAACCGGACTTTACCATCAAAGACCCATGCCACAGGTGCTTGCCTTTAAAAATAACCTGGGCGATGAACGCGCATTTCATTATATCCTGAATTATCAATATGCCAAGGAAGGACGAACTTTCCGGGCTGAAGCTTATTATAAAGACTACAGCAATCTGGTTCAATACGATCTATCCGATTTTACCAAATATGAAAATTTGAGAAATACCGGCTATGGGTACGCAGGAGGACTGGATATTTTCTGGCGGGACAGTAAGTCATTCCGTAATGTAGATTACTGGTTATCCTATTCCTTCCTGGATACGGAAAGGCTATATCGTGATTTCCCTACAACCAGTGTCCCGTATTTTGCTTCAGCGCATAATTTCTCTTTTGTGTACAAGCATTTTATTGAGAAGATCCAGACCCAGGTTGGTCTGACGTACAGCTATGGTTCAGGCCGGCCTTATAATGATCCGAATACGGATGTGTACAATGCCCAGAGAACACCTGCCTATCATGACCTGAGCATGAATTTCAGTTACCTGGTAAAAACGAATTTTATTATTCACTTTTCTGTGACAAACGTACTCGGCCGTGATAATATTTTCGGATATCAATACAGCCAGATCCCTGATGAAAGCGGAACATATACTGGTATACCTATTGGTCAACCGGCAAAGCGTTTCATCTTCCTGGGTGTTTTTATCACATTAACAAAAGATAATACTTCAAATCAATTGAGAAACTTATAATCTAAATTATACCATTATGAAAAATGAAAACATAAAACTTGAAACAAAAAGACTTGACCTGATCACCTTGATCCTTATGATCATTTTACTGGGTGCAAGCATGGTCAATGCCCAGACTGATATTCAGCAGGGTGTTGAGATCTTTAATAAGAAAAATTATTATGGCGCCAAACGGTTCTTCACAGAATACATAGAAAAAAACAAGGAAAGCGCAGAAGCTTATTATTACCTGGGAAGGATAGCCATGGAAGAACGTGACCTGGAACAGGCTGTTGAATATTTTGATGAGGCTGTTGATATTGATGCCAGTATATCGGAGTACCAGACCTGGAAAGGTATTGCATATATCCAGCTGCTTTCCACAGTCGATTTTATGAAACAGGGATTGTACGCACCAAGGGCAATGAACGCACTGGAAACAGCTGTTGAATTGGATCCGGAAAATGTAAATGCCCGCACATGGCTGGCTGGATATTATGCCCAGGCCCCGGTCTTCGCAGGAGGCAGTAAGACAAAAGCAATTGAACAATATGAAGCGGCAATAAGAATTGATCCTGGTTTTATACCTGCATATATAAATTTCGGTATTGCATTAATGGGCTTTGAAGAATACGATCAGGCCCTGCATAATTTTGAGAAGGCTCTGGAATTGGATCCGGATAATTATCAGACCCTTTTATTCATAGGTAAACTGAGCGCAGCGTCATCCAGGTTTACAACTCAGGGTGAACTATCCCTCAAAAGGTTCCTCGATCAAGCACCTGAGGAGTATACGAAGCAGAAAGGTGAAGCCTGGTGGTATTTAGGAACTATATATATGAATAAAGGTAACGAGGGTAATGCACGCTCCGCCTATGAGAATGCCGTTAACCTGGATCCGGAGAAAGAAGAATACCAGAAATCATTGAAGAAATTGATGTAATCCATTACCTTCGATCCTGATTCCATGAAACAGGCAGAAAAATATACCCTTAAAAACCAGGTCATTCAATCGATCCTTATCTTCCTTTTTGGAGGCTTCGTAATGGGATATTTGATGTGCCGTTCATGTTTTCAAGAGTTTTCTTTGGCACTTTCTGCAGTGACTTTCAGCGGTTCGTTGTGGCTTTTCCTCTGGAAAGGTAATGAATACATTTATATAATCACGGACCGGTATGTATCATGGTTCAAAACGCCATTGAAACGACTGTTTATTGGATTGGGTCTGATGATCTTATATTCATCAACCGCTGTCACCGGATTGACTCTTTTTTTCTTTTCGGTAGTCTTTAATCAGGAGATCAATGAAGATTTCTTCACTGAAGTAAGAGAATCCGTCATCTTGTCCATAATTATCAGTACATTGATAATGTCCTTCTTCACGGCCAGGGGGTTTTTGCTGGCCTGGAGACAGGCAGCCATAAACATTGAGAAAATTAAAAGAGATCATGTAAGTTCCCAATACGAAGCACTGAAAAACCAGGTTAATCCCCACTTTCTCTTCAACAGTCTTAACGCCCTTTCCTCTCTCGTACATGATCATCCTGATAAAGCTATTGAATTCATAAACAAACTCTCCGATGTTTACCGCTATGTGCTGGATTCGAAAGATAAAGAAGTCGTGCCTGTCAAGGAGGAGCTTGATTTTGTCCGGGCTTATTCATTCCTGCTCAAGACCCGGTATGAAGACAATATAAATATCGAATTTGATGTCAATGATAAGGAAGGATTTGTGCCTCCTATGTCTGTTCAAATGTTACTGGAAAATGTGGTGAAGCACAATGAGATATCAAATGAGCACCCCATGCATATCAGGGTGCAAGAAAAGGATGCATATATATTTGTAAACAACAGGCTGCAATTAAAGGAAGAGAGTTCTGAGATGTCCGGTATAGGATTAGATAATATAACATCAAGATATTCGGTCTTGACCGACCGGTCTGTACAAATTAATCAGAAAGATCATGAGTTCATTGTTGGCCTACCTATACTTCAAATAGACTGAGATGAAGGTTTTAATTGTAGAAGATGAAAAAAGTGCCGCAAAAAGGCTTTTAACACTCCTTAAGGATATTAATCCAAGTATTGAAGTAACAGGGGTCATTGATACAGTTAAGGGCACAGCAGCATGGTTTAGAAAGAATTCAGATCCTGATCTCCTGTTTTTAGATATTCAACTGGCGGATGGATTGAGTTTCGATATTTTCGAACAGGTAAAGATATCCTGCCCTGTGATTTTTACTACAGCATATGATCAATATGCATTGAAAGCCTTTGAAGTGTACAGCATAGATTACCTCCTGAAACCAATAGATAAGGAGAAATTGCTAAGATCAATGGACAAATATAAAAGTATGGTGCAAGTAGCAAAAGATACGGCTTCTGTTGATCTGGGCACGCTTCAGAATGCACTTGAGATGATGCAGGGCAGGAAGTACAAGGAGCGGTTCATTGTTAAATACGGGGAGCATATCAAATCCTTTCCGGTCGATAATATTGTGGGATTTTACAGTGAAGAAAAGATCAGCTTCTTTAAAAACAATGATGGCCGTAAATATGTCGTTGATTACACGATGGAACAGATCGAAAGCCTGGTCAACCCGGACATTTTTTTCAGGATCAACAGGAAATATATCATTAATGTGAAC
>JAHEGY010000168.1 GCA_024644875.1 Cyclobacteriaceae bacterium | reverse complement strand
GTTCCACATGTCCCTCCTGAATATGAATGGTCCCTTCGTGTGACGAACCGATCTTTTTACCGATCCATTTTACACTGGATTTCTCTTTGCTAACTCCTCCTTTAACTGCATATAAAGCATTACCAGACAGCAAAATCAGCAATGCGAATGCAAACGTTCTTGTATTCATCTCTTTAGAATTTTAATTGTTTATACTAATTGTTGTTTTTAACATCATTTGTTTTAAACGTGCATTTTGGTAAAATTTTTTAATCTCCTATTTTATGTAAGATTCTTCTAAGCTCTTTTGCCTCATCTTCAGTTATCTGATTCTCAAAATAACTCCCAATAGACTCTTTGGCCGATTGATGAGCCTCCAAAAACATCTTCCTCCCGTGATCAGTCAAAGAGATATCAATTTTTCGACGGTTTTCAGGACACGTTTCCCTTAGGACATAAGCCTTTTTTACCAATCTGTCCACCAATCGAGTTACATCCGGATTGCTTACCAGGATTTTTTCTTTCAGTTCATTAACCGCCACAGGCTGGGGATGGTTTTCATGCAGAATATACAATGCATTAAGCTGGGCATGGGTAAGATTAAATGCCCTTAATGCTTTTTTTACCTTCTCCTCGATCCAACTACCTGTTTTGAGTAAATTAAAATAGGCTAAAGCATGTATGTTGTTCTTATCTTCCATAAACCAAAGGTAACATCAATAACACGCATAAACAATTATTGTTCACAACAACAATCATAAATATAACCAGGCAACAATATCTCGGATTTAGGTTTTAAAAGCTCAAATCCCTTTTAAAACATGCCATCAATTCGTCATACCTCTGTTTCAGGGATATCGCATCAACCACATTTTTTGTATCGAAGAGTGGCATCCATTCATCCTTCCACTCCTTATTGTATTCCTGCCGGAGTTCGTATAAAGATTTAATTTTTTCTTTATGATCCCATCCCGTGGATGAAACAAAGCACAGTAGAAAGAAACTATTAAATTTTTCGATGAGATGATCCGAAAAAAGAGGAGTCAAAGCGCCTATTTCTTTATCCAATTCCTTTTTCGTTTCCAAAACATCCATTGGAGTAAGTTCTTTCCAACTACCTCTGTAACAGAAAAAGGATAATAAATCATGCAGTTTAGGCCCTATCCTTTCAAACACTTCAAGCCTTTTTTGGATCAGAAGTTGATTTTTTTCATGTGCCCTCTGCAACTCTTGTATGATCCGTTTATACCGAACTACTAAAAAGCCAAGAAAAGCAGGAAGAAGTATGGCTAAAGAAATTAGGGCAATTATCAAAGGATTCCATTCCTGTACTGTTAGCGCTAATTCAGGAGAACTCATAAGCAATTAGGTTTTAAGTCAGTTTCGGAGCCTTTGCTAGCCAGCTATTATTGGTAAAGATTCGCTTAGATTAATTAGACTTGTATGGACTATAATGGGTTGCATGACAGGTTTGTCTTCTTATTGCAAGCAATTCACAAATGGATGATGTCCTGATTATTGGGGTAAGGGATTAACTATTACAGGAGCTTAAATCAACATCCCGATCACCATAAATTGGAAAGCCCCCGATATCCGAAGATAAACGGGGGCTTTCGCGGTTTGGCGGTGGTGCCACCAGCCCCAATGCTTGGAGTCATGATCGGGCGGAAATTCGGGGATAATCGTTTGATATATAGGCAACCATGAAAGTTTACGTGACGAATGAGGTTCTCTACTAATTTCAGTGCTGATTGATCATTTGTAATCTATGCAGATTCAATAGATGTGTAAAGGTGACAACGCCCTCGTCAACACTCTGAGATTTTGCGATGAATCCCTATAACTCGAGTGAGCAAGTACTTATCTTGCATCTTTGATACTCTCTACTGAATTTGTCTCTTCAAGTGTACACAACATTATGAAGCATCTACTTTTCATACTGATATTTATATCTATCTTGACTTTTAATTGATATGCTATTATAGCTTAAACAGAAATGACAAAAAGATGGAGCTAAATCTTATTTCCCTTCTCTCTTTTCTTATCACCTTCCAGCTTCTGTTTGTTGGCATCTTTCTGATCACACATAATAAAGGAAACCGGCGCAACAACATTCTTTTTGGTACCATATTCATTTTGATCGGATGGAATATGGGGGACCTCACCCTGCAAATGAATGATGTCGCTTTTAAATGGAATTTCCTGTTGCAGGTCGATAATGGCTTCTTTCTTCTCTATGGTCCTCTGTTTTACTTGTATGCTCAGGGTGTAGTATATAAGGATTTCAAATTATCCGCTAAGAACCTGCTTCATCTGATACCATTTTTGTTGCTTATCATCTCACTCCTGTTATCCAAAAACTTTAAGCCGGCCACATCCGAAGAAATCCTTAATAACGAATTGTCCTGGCAATTTTACCTGGTAAGTGCTTTAATGTATGGCCATTTCTTTGTTTATCTCGGACTGACTTACAAGTCACTTTTAAATTATCGGAAGATCATTAAGGACGTATATTCTCAAATAGATCAGATTAATCTGGATTGGCTAAGCGTCTCTATTAACACCTTTGGCCTGGTCGCTTTTTTATCACTTGTTCAAAGTTTCATTGCCTTGGCAGATAATCGATCTGTGTTTATGGTCACCCTTCTTCTGCTTCTAATTTTCATCTTTTATTTTGTGAATAAGGTCATTCTTAAAGCGCTCCGGCAACCTGAAATTTTTGCAGGCATTTCCCAAAATGAAACACGTAAATACCTGGGATCAAACCTGAGTACAGTTCAAATAGAAAAGCACAAGAAGCAATTACTGGATTTGCTCAGCACTGAAAAACCCTTTTTAGATCCTCAGTTAAGCATTGCCGATTTATCTGAAAAAATATCAGTGCCTGTCAAGCATCTTTCTCAGGTAATCAACCAATCATTTGACAAAAGCTTTTTCGATTTCATTAATGCTTATAGAATTAAGGAAGTTCAAAGAATCCTGAAAGAATCCAGGGATGATAAACTGACCGTTCTCGAAGCAATGTACGAGGCAGGATTCAATTCAAAATCTTCGTTCAATACTGCCTTTAAAAAAGAGACTGGTCTAACGCCTTCCGAATTCCGAAAAAACATTTAATAAATGCGTTCGACATCCTGATATCGGTCGATCGTGGTTAAACGGATATAGATATTTGCTGCATAATTTAAAACTTAAAGTTATGCAGCAAGAAAAAATTTCAAATTACCCGTCAAATGTATTCGGACGATTTTGGATGAAGGTTCCATTAATTGTTCGCTCAATACTAACAGGCACTGGTATCAGCTATGTAGGAATTGGGATATGGACCCTCTTAGTTACAAGCCTTCCTCTTCCCTGGTCTGTGGTCCTTATGGGCACCGTACTGATTTTTTACTGGATGTATTTCAGTGGCAAGTGGAAACCATTAAGCACACAAGCATTCCGCAGATTAAGTTTTCGGCAGACAAGGCTCGAAAGACCCTTATGGCTCTGGGGCCTGGCAGCTGCTTCTCTCATATTCATTACACTCAATGCCAGCCTTATAGTAACGTTTCGATTTGTGGAGTTTCAACCAGATATATTTAAAAGCCTGAGCCTTATTAATGATCTTCCTGGCTGGCAGGCCTGGTCAATTGTCATCGGGATATCAATGGTAGCGGGAATATGCGAAGAAATTGGTTTTCGGGGTTACATGCAAAAACCAATCGAGCAAAGATACGGCCCTGCTATAGGCATTTCGATCACTTCATTGTTGTTCGTTGTGGTCCACCTCCATCAAGCCTGGGCGGGTGGCATTTTGGTGCAAATCTTTGTGATCTCATCCATGATTGGGTATCTGGCTTATGCCACCAATTCACTTCTCCCTGGCATAATTGCCCATGTTACTTTCGATATTATCAATGTATCCTATTGGTGGTCTGATGTTCTAGGAACTTTTGAACGCAAGCCGATTAGCATGACAGGTGTAGATAATCACTTCATTCTTTCTGTCGTAATACTTCTGTTTTCAATGGGACTATTCGTTGTAGCCATCAGGAAATTATTGAAACTAAAACTTCAGAGAGATGAAAGCAAATAATATCAGATATAAAATTGGATCCCAGTTAAGAGCTAATAGAATAGTTAAGATAAGTGAGATTCTTCTGGTTTTGATTTCAGCTTATGCCCTGATTAAGGTGTTGACACCCTATGCCGGAGATAATCAATTAATGAAATACGGTATTGTATGGTGTGCCAATATTTTGATGATAGGTCTTATTTGGTTGGGAATCAGGCTTCGTGGACAGAAATTGAGAGATTTCGGACTAACATTCGGACGCGTCAGCTTTAAAGAAAGTTTCAGGATATTCTTGCTTTCGTTATTGGTATGTATTCTTGGGCTTGCAGGGTACATGCTTGGAACACTTATAATGGCCAATATATCAGGAATCCCTGAAAGTGCTGACATGAGTGTATATGAATATTTACATAACAATATATTCATGCTGATATTTACGCTTATCGGAGTATATTTTATCTCTTCATTTGGCGAGGAAGTGGTATACAGGGCATTTCTCATCAACCGCATAAGTGAATTGGGATTAGATACTAAATACGGAAAGATGGTGACGGTGCTGTTAAGCGCTGTTATTTTCGGACTGGTGCACTATGAATGGGGCCCGACCGGCATAGTCTCAACCGGATTTATGGGTCTAGTAATGGGAATATTATATCTGAAATTGAAGAAAAAACTCTGGATACTGGTCCTGGCTCATGCATATATGGATACAATACTATTGGTTCAGGTATACCTTAGCAGCAAATGAATCCTGGAAATATTTTCCATGTCTCCTTTGATATAGTCAATTTCTCGTACTGGTTTTCCGTTACTGTCAATGTTATTAAGTATTGTTGCCATATGAAAACAACTGAACCTGCTGCTTACGGGTGCCATAGAAACAAAATGGTGCTACAGTAAAATAGACTCCAAAGAAAAGGATCATCTACAATTCCATCAACATCTTCGTCACCTTAAATTGCAAAGCCCCCGATATCCGAAGATAAACGGGGGCTTTCGCGGTTTGGCGGATGCCACCAGCCCCCATCGATTTTAGGCATGATCGGGCGGTAATCTTGATGTAAGTGCATGCAAATTTATCGTCCAGCATTTCTGCACATGCTATGGTCATTCTACCGATAGATTCTTACACTTGGCCGATTTGAACTTGATTTTAGGACTAATCTCAAATAGCTTTATGAATCATAAAAAACCAATTATAGACCCCAAAAAATGCTGATCAGATAATGAAAACTGGATTGAGAATTGCCTTGTACCTTATCGTTATGCTAACTACTGGTATCCTTTTTTTTAAGGATATTCTTTTTTTGGATAAGACTCCAGGCAATTTTGAAGTTTATATTGACCGGGAGGTACCCGAGCTTATGAAGAAAAGAGGTGTGCCAGCTGCCAGTATTGCCATTATTCACAATGGGGCTGTCTCTCTGGTAAGAACCTATGGCTATGTAGACATCAAAAATAAGAGGCCTAACTCAATTGAAATGCGTTATAGGGTTGCTTCCCTTTCAAAACCTTTAACTGCCTGGGGGATCATGAAGCTGGCACAAAATGGAAAACTGGAGCTCGATAGGCCAGTGGAGGATTATCTCAGCCGTTGGAAGTTTCCTGAATCTGAATTCAATAGCAACGATGTTACAGTAAGAAGGTTGTTAACTCATACAGCTGGGGTTTCAGTTCCCTCTTACGGAGGATATGCACCAGATAAAAAACGGACAACACTTATTGAATCACTAAATGGAGTAAATGTTGCCTATGGTCCTGTCAAATTAATAGCTCCTCCAGGTTCAGGAACACGCTATTCGGGAGGGGGATATACTATTCTACAGTTATTGATTGAAGAGGTGTCGGGCAGACCCTATGAAAAATTTATGGAGGAAGAGGTGCTTGAGCCATTGAACTTAGACAATTATACATTTACCTATGACCCGGTTTCAAAAGATGACTTGTTGGCCCTACCCTATGGGCGCAATGAGCAACAACTACCCATATACCTGTACACGGAAAAAGCAGCAGGTGGATTTATCTGTTCTATCGATGACCTGGCTAAGTTTTTACTGTCCTTTGTAAATGACCAGAATGTGCTTTCCCCTGAGATCATTGAATTGATGACCAATAAAGACAAAGTCCCTATAATCGGTATACTTGAGAACGATGGGAATAAATATATAGGCTTCGGTGGTACCACTTTGGGTTATTCTGCAGACATGTGGTTGGATGTGACAACCCTCAACGGATATGTAAGTGTGTTCAATTCAACCAACGGAGTGTATCTGGGAGCGGACATTGCTAATCAATGGCTACTGGAGAACGCTTCTACACCTGATCCAACCATTAAAATATTGAATATTGAATTCTATGGCATTCGCATGATGGCTTTCATACTGGGGAATATATGCATCTTGTTGGCTTACAGAAGATTCAAAATGTATCGTTTGCATAGAGAATCCTATTCGTTTAGAATAAAGAAAAAATACCCATGGTTAAGAATTATTTATGCCGTTCTTCTCCTGTCTGCAATTCTATTCTGGTGGATTAGCTTTCATACCTTGGCATTTTATCCTCCAATCAATTTTCCATGGCTGCCAGACTCATTAATCTACCTGAGTATATTCACTACCCTTATCCTTGCCCATTCTGCTTTTAAAGCACTTTTCATAAATAAAATTCCATCAACACCCCCGTCAACATAAATTGCATAACCCCCGATAATCCGAAGACTAACGGGGGCTTTGATAAAAAATCGAACCCCCCGCAGACACATGATCTTACGGGGGGTTTCGCGGTTTGGCGGTGGTGCCACCAGCCCCCAATGATTTGAGGTATAATCGGGCGAAAATCTTGATGTAATTATTTGTTAATGTGGCTGCTATGGGCCAACTATCAATTCAAGTATTCATAAACACGTATTGTACTCTTTACCCATTTCTAACCAAAATGTATGCGTTTGTTCTTTAGAGGGTTATGAATTCCATTTTGGTGAAAATCCCGTCAACGATTCCGTCAATAGAATGCAATTAGAGGAGGCTGGAAATTTTTATGTAACTTGTTATTAAATGAATAGAGTACGCTTCGTTTCATGCATCATAG
>JAHEGY010000167.1 GCA_024644875.1 Cyclobacteriaceae bacterium | reverse complement strand
TAATATATATCGTTAAAAAATGAAATATATATTCTCGCTGATTTTTCTATCTTTTGTTATTATTTATTTTTTAACTGAATGTGCCAGCATTACGCCTCCGGGAGGAGGTCCAAGGGATACCATACCGCCAGTACTGTTAAAGTCCATACCGGAACATAAAAGTCTTAATTTCTCTGGTAATTCAGTTAGCCTTGTCTATGATGAATATCTGAAAATTGAAAACCTCAACAAGCAACTGATTATAACACCCATAATTCAAGATGATTATGAACAGAAAATAAGAAGAAACTCAATAGAACTTATTTTCCCGGAACCATTCAAGGACAGTACTACGTATACGCTTAACTTTCAGGATGCCATTCAGGATATAACCGAAGGGAATATTACTGAAGATAATGTTTTAGCTTTCAGTACCGGAGACTATATTGACTCGTTATATATCAATGGAAAAGCTATGGAGCTCCTAACGAATTCTCCGGTAGATGATTTTACAGTATGTCTTTACTATTTTGATGATACACTCGATATATTTAACAGTCCTCCAATTTATCTCACAAAAACCAATAAAGAGGGAGAATACCTGATTGAGAATATTAAAAACGGAATTTATAAGTTGTATGTCTATAATGATGTGAATTCAAATCTTACCTGTGATATGCCACGTGAAATGTTTGGATTTTCTTCTGATACAATATTCCTGAATGGTAGTATTGATTCTATCTTCCTCAAAGTTCAAAATCTTGATATGCGAGATATCGAAATTCAAAGAGCAAATGCTTCCGGAAAATATTTTGAAATCAAAACCAACAAGACTTTGGTTGATTATTCTGTATTTCCCATGGATACATCTCAGATTCTATATCACAATTTTGTTGAGGATAAAAAAACAATCAGATTCTATAATAATCTAGATGCTAATGATAGCATTCAATTTATATTCACTGCAATGGATAGTCTGGATTATACGTTTATTGATACCCTGTATCTAAAATTTATTGAAACAAAACGGGATTTTGATGAATTTACTTTTTCAGTAGAGCCAAAGAATAACTCTAAAATTACTGATGAATTCATGGGTAAAATTATCTTCAATAAACCCATTACCCATATCAATTTCGATAGCCTCTATTTTGAATATGACAGCGTTACATTCCAGTATCTTAGCGATACGATCACCTATTCACTTGAAAAACGAAGGGATGTCTTCAATTTCAAAATTGATCTGTTTTTCACAGAATATCTTAAATCATTGATAAGATCAGACACCCTGCCAGAAGGAATTTCGGAGACCCGTCCAACCGGTCAGAGACTTGAAGGTTCTTCAAACAGGAATAAAAATCTAATTTTTCATATTGGAAAAGGGGCTTTTATCTCTGCAGATGGTGATTCATCTAAATCCCTTAAACTCGAATATCAACTACTCAAAACTGATAATTTTGGGATAATTAAAGGCAATGTTTTTTCTCAGTATAATTCCTTTAATATACAATTGCTAAAAGGAAAAAATGAAGTTGTAAGTGAAGTTCAAAATGAAAAACAATACATATTTAACCAAGTAAATGCCGGGGAATATTCAATAAGGGTATTTATAGATAATAATAACAATGGCAAATGGGACCCGGGTAATATTTTCAAGAATGAAGAGCCGGAACATATTTTCTTCTATCCGGAAAAAATAACAATAAGGGCAAATTGGGAGTTAACTGACATAAACCTGGAGTTTTGAGTGTGGATAACTTATCGAATCTGTTAGGATAAATTGTAGATAAATTTAACAATAATTATTAAATAGGAAATCATAGAATATCCTGTGGATAAATTAAAAGTTATTAGCAGATTGTCAGACATATATCCACATGGAATTTACATAAATAGTTTTCCACAAAAATGGTTTCTAATATCAATAAGATATTAAGTTCTTAATTATCAGGTATTTATAAGTTAATAACATGTGAATAACCTAATGTTTATTCTAATGTTATGAACAAATAACAATATCAAGGAAAAAATATATTAATTATCCACATATCCACATAATAGTAATAACAATTATTTAATATATTTTAAAATATTATATTAATAGGGAATGTTGACAAATAGAAAAAGTACCGGTTTTTATATTCTAACTTGCTTTTTGTTATTCATGCTGACAAAAGTAGCATTTTCACAGGATATCAATCAAATCAACCTTGCGAACGAATACTACACCATGGGAGATGTTGACAAGGCACTTGATATGTATAAAAAACTTGCCCGCAATAAGAAAAACATTCCAATAATACACCGGAATTACTTTGAACTATTGCTAAGCATGGACGACCTGAAAACTGCTGAAAAATATATCGATGATGTCATAAAGTCCAGACCGGATAATATTTACTATACTATTGACAAAGGACTGCTTTATCAGCGGGGCAATGATCTGGATAAGGAGAGCAGCTATTATAAAAAAGTATTCAACGATTTAAAGAAGGATGATCGTAAAACAAGACAAGCAGCTCAATATTTAATAGGAAAACAGAAACTCGATTATGCAGAGGAATTGTATTTGTTGGCAAGGAACGAACAGAAAGATCCTTACAGATATGCAATCGAACTGGCAACCATTTACCGTTTGTTAAATGAGAAGGATAAAATGATCCGGGAATACCTGAATTTTGTAAATAAAAGTCCAAATAACTTACCTTATGTGAGAAATGTCCTGCAGAATTATCTGACGGAAAGTGAGGATTTAGAAAGCCTCGAAAACCTATTATATGATTTAATTCAAAAGGATCCTGAAAACAATATCTATGCTGAATTAATCATCTGGGTAAATATACAACAGAGGAATTTTTATGGTGCTTTTATTCAGGCAAGAGCTTATGATCTAAGAATGGGGAAAGAGGGAAATGAAATATTTGAAGTGGGACTAATTGCCCTGGAAAACAAAGATTATGAAACAGCTATAGATATTTTTGACCACTTAATTAAAAATTATCAAACTTCATATATCTATCCCATTGCCAAAAGGTATAAAATAAAATCCCGTGAAGAACTTGTAAAAAATACATTTCCGGTAGATGAATCAGAAATCAGAAAATTAATTGACGATTATAATTTACTTGTTCTTGAAATTGGTGTCAATTCCCGTACGGCAGAGGCCTTACTCAGCAAATCCCACTTACATGCATTTTATTTGAATGAAATGGATTCTGCCATATTGATACTGAATACCATAATTACGATTCCCAGGATATCACCTGAATTAAAAGCAAAATGTAAACTAGATCTTGGGGATATATATCTATTGAAAGGAGAGTCCTGGGAATCAGTTTTATTATACGCCCAGGTAGAAAAAGCTAGAAAAGATTCTCCCACAGGTTATGAAGCAAAATTACGAAGCGCTACACTATCTTACTACAAGGGAGATTTCGCCTTAGCTCAGCAACATCTGGATGTTTTAAAATTAGCCACTTCCAGAGAAATTGCAAATGATGCTATGAAATTAAGTTTATTGATAAAAGATAATACAGGTCTGGATACATCAGATTTCCTATTAAAAAAATATGCTGATATTGAACTTCTACTATTCCAGAATAGAAAGCAGGAAGCACTGGATTCTTTGAATTTTATGTATGAGCAATATAAAGGTTCAAAACTCACGGATGAAATATTATGGCTACTCTCTTCGATATATCTTGAGAAGGGAGAATTCCATAGATCCATTGAATTATTAAATATAATCGTGGATGAATACGGAGAAGATATCTTTGGAGATGATGCCTTTTTCAGAATGGCGGAAATATATGATTATCATTTAGATAACATCGAAAAATCCAAAAATCTTTATCAGGAATTTCTTGTTAAGTATCCTGGAAGCTTTTATGCTGCTGAAGCAAGGAAAAGATTCCGGACTTTGAGGGGTGATTATGTAAATTGACAGGATAATTGTCAATAATACATTTTATAAAATTGTTATTTCAGAATAATCTCTCAATCATACAATTAGCTCATGTTATTTAAATCATTGAATTTCAGCATTTTAAGACTAATACTTTAATAATATCTTTAGGATTTTAGCCTAAAATAATGTTTTCAAGTAACTTATAAATTAGTTAATATTTTACTGAAAATTATCCTTGGAAAAACATATTTGCTAAAGTATCTTTAGCTTGAACTGCGTTTTTTTTTAAAAAAGCCAATTATATATTATTTAGTATCAACCCAGAAAAAGTGTAAAAATTGTTAACTATTATTATGTTATGTTAGATCAGAAAAATGCTCAGTCAGTTAATGTACCAAAAAAAGACACGGGAGTGACAAAAGAAAAAAAGAACATTGAAGTGGTGGCACCAAAAGAAGTGGTAAAGAGGGATGGAAGAAAAGTAGAATTCGATGTTAAGAGAATAGAGAATGCTATTTTCAGATGTTTCAGAAGTGTTGACAAATCAGAAGAAAAATCTGAGAAACTCGCCAGTGAACTAGCCGACCAGGTCTATAATATTGTATCTGCCAAGTTCGAAGTTCCAACCGTAGAAAACATACAGGATATCGTAGAAACCGTTTTACAAGCTGCAAAGGAATTCGACGCTGCCAAGAAGTATATCTTATACAGGGCCGAGCATGCAAAAATGAGGATGGAGCGTCCTGTTCCCGAGGAGGTGAAAGCAGCCTTTGATAAATCGGACGACTATTTTCCAACTCAATTACAGAAATTTCAATTTTATGATAAATATGCCAGATTTAATTGGGATCTGGGGCGCAGAGAAACATGGGTAGAAACAGTTGATCGTGCGGTAAATTTTCTTAAAGAACTTTCTGAATTCAGATTGCCGAAATCTGTTTATGAAAGAATCAGAAATGGAATACTTGAAATGAAGATTATGCCATCCATGCGTTTGTTGGCAATGGCAGGACCCGCAGCCAGAAGGAATAATATATGTCTATATAATTGTTCATATATGCCGGTTGATAGTATTCAATCTTTTGTTGAAGCTATGATCATTTCAATGAGTGGCTGTGGTGTTGGCTATTCTGTAGAAAATGAATATGTTGAGAAATTTTCCAGAATAAGACGACAAAAAGACCAGCCACCCGTAAATTTTGTCATTGAGGATTCTACCGAAGGTTGGGCGGAAGCATTGAGGACCGGTATGGAAGCCTGGTTTGCAGGCAATGACATTCATTTTAATTATTCTTTGATCCGTGAAGCGGGTGCAGTATTAAGAGTCAAAGGTGGAAGAGCCAGTGGCCCTGAACCTTTAAAGAACATGCTTGAATTTGCGCGTTCAAAAATACTCGCCCGGCAAGGTAGTTTCTTAAGGTCTATTGATGCACATGATATCATGTGCTCTGTTGGACAGGCGGCTGTTTCCGGAGGAGTCAGAAGAACAGCCATGATCGCATTATTTGATTATGATGATCATGAAATGAGACATTGCAAGGATGGAGATTTCTGGATCAAAAACAGTCAGCGCTGGAATGCAAACAATTCTGCGGTTTGGCCGGAAAGAAAATTGACTCAGGCTGAAGCAGCCAAGTTTGTATTGGATATTGTTGATTCAGAACGTGGCGAACCAGGTATTTTTAATCGTCATGCTGCTATAGAAACCAAACCTGAGAGAAGAGAAGCCAGAAGATTTGGTACCAATCCATGTGGAGAGATCCTTCTAAGACCATTTCAGTTCTGCAACCTGTCAGTTGCTGTAGCAAGGGCGGAAGATACCTTTGATGATCTGCGGGAAAAAGTGGAACTCGCCACAATAATTGGAACCATTCAATCAATGGCTACCTATTTCCCTGGATTACGTAAAGAATGGAAGGTTAATTGCTCAGAGGAAAGATTACTTGGGGTTGACATTAATGGTCAATTGGATTGTCCTTTGGTTCAGGAAGCTGATGTACAGAAAATGCTCCAGCAAATCGCAGTTGAGACCAATAAGGTATATGCACAAATTTTAGGAATTAATCAATCGGCAGCCGTAACCTGTGTGAAACCATCCGGTAATTCATCTCAATTATTGAATTGCTCTCCGGGAATTCACGCAAGATGGTCAGATCATTATATAAGAAACGTAAGGGTTGGCACGCATACCCCGGTTTTCAAAGTACTTCAAAATGCCGGAATACCAATGGATCCTGAAAATGGACAGAAGAAAGAAAATGCTAATACATATGTTGTTCATTTTCCGATGAAAGCCCCCGAAGGCGCCATTACCAGGAATTCACGTTCGGCCATGGAACAACTTGAATATTGGCTGCAGGTCAAAATGAATTATACGGAACACAACCCGAGTGTTACCATTACTTACAAACCGGATGAAGTCCTGGATATCGTGAAATGGGTATGGGAAAATCAGGACCGAATAGGGGGTATCACCTTCCTTCCGGCCTTTGATGCCAAGTTTGACCAGATGCCTTATGAAGAAGTATCGGAAGAGGAGTACAATCTATTGGTCGAAAAATTTCCTGAGATCGACTTTTCAAAGATATATCGATACGAAGAAGAAGATTATACTACTGCAGCCCAGGAGCTTGCCTGTATGGCTGGAAATTGTGACATGTAAAAATTATATACACAGCTATCTATCAATCAAAAAAAAGTCTCTCCCGCCACAGCGGGAGAGACTTTTTTTATCCAATTTTATCTAATTAATTCACTCACCATTTAATTCCATAATACACTTCCTCACCATCAGGATATACTCCGCCAATCAAGATACCTCCTTCTTTATTTGCCAGGGAGGCCATCAGATCGTTTATAGTCTTAATTTCCCGTTTATCAACTGAAGTAATTATAAAACCATCTCTTATACCTGCCTCTGACCATTTTCCATCTTTAATATTATTGAGTTGAACACCTCCGCTGATATCGAGATCTTTCTTTATATCCTCATCTACTTCGGAAATAGTCGCACCCTGTATTTCCATGGCTGCTTCCCTACTGTACATTCTCTCCTCGCCCATGATATTTTTAAGGGTAGCTTTTAATGTAGATTCTTTACCGTCACGTATATAAGTAACCTCAATTTTGTCTCCGGGTCTGTTCCTTGCAACAAATTCCTGGAGCTCAGCCGTGTTGGTCACTTCATTGTCATCAATACCGACAATGATATCTCCTTCTTCAAGGCCGGCCTCATCAGCTGCCCCACCGACATTAACACCTGCAACATACACACCATTGCTTTCTTCAATATCCAGTTCATACC
>JAHEGY010000082.1 GCA_024644875.1 Cyclobacteriaceae bacterium | reverse complement strand
TACAGGAAGATATCAGCAAAGGGGAACGGGTTCGCTCTTTTAAAGTAGAGGGAATGGTCAACGGCCAATGGCTCCAACTATCCGAAGGTTCTGTTATAGGTCAGAAGTTTATTGATGTTTTTGAGCCGGTGAACACACGCAGGATTAGATTAACTATTCATGAAGCCATTGACACACCGCAAATCATGAATTTTTCTGTATACAATATCATGGAATAGTTTTGGTCCAGATATAGTCCTAATAGTTGTCAACCTGTAAGGTCTTACGGATTAATTGTGATATGTTTATTCTAAAAGAGGAAATTCAAACTTATTTCCTGGATTTGGAAAATATATAAATCCGTACATGATTTTTTCCAGCGTGGCAGTTACTTTTTGCAGGATTCAAGAATGCGACTGGACAACCTGTTTTGATCTTCTATAATCTCATAAAATTCATCCAGATACTGAATGGTCTTTTGTTTGTTTCTATGGTCAAGAAGATCTGAATTCTGATACAGGGCATAAATCTCATCTTTTCTTTCCAGATAGACCTGTAATCCTGTTTTTACCTGGTCATCCGGTAAGCAGATGCCCATATAGTACCGCTCGCGTACACTACTTATATCTGCTGCTGTGTTGGGCTTTGCATAGTTGGCATCCACGATCCCAGCAAGGTCAAAATCGAATGGCACTACATATGGTTCAGTCAATACAGGATCCTTAGATTTAATAAGCAGCATATTATGCCCGCCTGGAATTGACCAGTCCGTATTTCCAATTAAATACTGAAAAATATATGAATTTATAAGTGTAGTCTTCTCTATAAACTGATCCCGGATATTTTTTACATCCAGGGCAATAGTGTTCAGGCGTTCGGCCATTTGTTTTTTATTTTCGATTATAAAGGCGAATTGTGTATCAGTATCATATTTCCCACTGATGTCAATAAATGTGACCCTGATCAGTCGGACCCTGTAACTGTAATCCGTTAAAATATTCAACATTTTATATATCATGAATTCAGAAAGAAGGTATTGTTCATATATATCTCCCCGCTTACAATCCATTACCATTTTCATTTTGTCGAACTCCTTTAATTGCTCACTATGAGCTTCTTTTTTGGGAAAATTGAGTTGAATAGGTGGAAAGAAACAGACATTTTTCCTGCTTTTTCCACGAGCTTTTATTTTGATATTTCTTGTAAATAGTATTGTATCATTCATTTGATATTGGAAAAGCGCGTGCTGGTATTCTTCTTTTCCCTTTGTCTTGACCAGGTTCTTAAAATCTGAGGCTATGGTAATATTCATAACCTCATCACTTAAAAACAGATCTTTAAAATCCGGGGTAGCCTGGATATACTGCCTGAAGGATTCATTATCCTTAAATAATGAGTCAAAATTATGGACCTGGGCAATTGTTATCTGGACACTAAAAAACAAGACCAGGATCAGCGGGTAAGTTTTTGAATTTCTCATGGTAGTGTAAAGTATGATTTATGTGATCTCTTATATGATCATATAGTAAAGAGTCAAGAATAGAAAATAAACAAAAGAACCTCTCCTACCCAATTAATTCATATCAATGAATTCTTCTATAATCAATTTAACCAGATGAATTAAATAAACATAAGTAAAATTGGGTTTTTTATATTTTTAGTCAACTTCATATTAGTAAACCTGTGATAAAATTATCAATCTGGGGCTCAATTATAAGCTATGATTTAGATTAATAATTTATTGATATCAATCATATTTTTACAACATATACTCTATGATTATTTCCTCCCTTTTTTGGTTATAAAAGCTTAATTTCGCCGATAATAATTTCTTTCAATTTTTTATAATGAAAATATTTCAACTGGTTCTTATAAGTATCTTATTTTTAAGCATATCAATTGTTATCAATGCACAGGAGGTATCTGAACACGATAAAAAAACAATCGATCATTCATTTAAGAGACATAGTGTATTCCTTTTATGGGGAAATACGCTCGTCCCAGCCGCAAAGACGGCAGAAGGGGAAAATAGTGTTGTCTTATTTCCTTCCTGGGGTTTAAATTATGAATACAGGATCAAACATAATTATGGAGTAGCTTTAATGAATGAATTCGAAATGCAATCCTACGCCATTGAACATGATGAGCATGCTGAAATCGAGCGAGAATACCCAATTATAACATCCATTGTTTTTGTTTATGAACCGGTTAATCATCTTGCCCTTTTTGCCGGACCGGGTATTGAGTTCGAAAGAAGCCATAATTTTTCAATTATAAAGGCCGGAGCAGCCCTCACCTTCAAACTTCCAAAGCATTATGGCATAGCCTTAGAAATCAGTTACGAGAGAAAGAATAAGACCTACGATGCCTGGACATTTGGTTTGTTAATAGGAAAAGGATTCGGGAAAACGATAGGTCATTAAAACACTGAGATCAAATACATAAGCTAACAATCCCGATTTGAAAAATCATTAACCAAACAAATTAGGAGAAAGATTCCGGCAGGTGGCAAAACGTTTTATCTGGGATAATTTTATATTATTTGCCTCGAACAGAATATTTTATCTGATCACGAATTTTTTTACTAAAGAAGCACCATATCCATCAACCCGAAGAAAGTATATACTGCTATTGACAGATGGTGGAATTATGATCTCATTCAACCCTGGTAATAAGATCCCATCTTCAATTACTTTACCAGTAATATTTATGATGTAGTAAGTTGATTCCTGTTTTCCATTATAAGATACTGTAACCTGGTCTTTGACGGACGGATTAGGATAAATTAAAACATCAGGTTCAATATTCTCCAGATTTGCGTTGACCACGCCATGGTACTCATAAGAACCATCCAGATCCGTTGCCTTGAGACGATAATATGACAGGCCGGGGAATGGCATCTCATCTGTGTATTCATACTTTTTAGTCAAGGAAGCTAATACAGAGGTAGAATAAATTACAGCATATTCATTATAATTATACCCATCAGATGACCTTTCAATTGTAAAATAATTGAAATTCTCTTCAAAGGATGTTGCCCATTCCAGTTTTATTGTCTCCTTCATTTCAACAGCTCTGAAATAAATAACCTCCACAGGGAGGGGATTATCATCACAATCACCGGTTACGGCGCAGCCGCCACTATCGATACTGCCTTCGGTTAGCTGATTAGGGATCGCCAAGTTATTTATATCAGATGACGATATTTTATTGTTTTGGCCACCTATACTGATAGTTTCGTTCTGGCCATTGTTTAATGCTTCTATATAAGAACCTGGGGCAAACTGTACTACAGAGGCAGTATCCGGCATGTCAAGCTTTCCATTGTCCAATAGTAAAGCACCGTAAATCTGTAAAACGCCACTGAATTCCTCATTCCCATCAATGATTAATGTATCACCAGCTTGGATCACAAGTGTATCGCCGAGATTCATGTCGTCAGGGATATTGATCCCGTCCCATGCGTTGGCGTCATCCCAGAAACCTCCTCCTGTACCATTGCTTGTCAGTGTAGCTGCTGAACATTTTAAGCTTGGTTGTACAATAGCTACAATTACAATAAGAATGAAAGCTATCTTCATTTTATTGATCACCACTTTTGTGAAACCTCGTTTAAAAAACGGTATTTCAATCAATAAATTGTTTGTGCTAAATCAGACCTTAATTAATAATCTCAATACTAAAATTAAGAAGATATAATTAAATAAAAAATCTTCAGGGGCCATTTCGCCCAATAATGTTAAAATAAGCCCATTTTATAGTTTCAGAGTAAGATCATCTAAGATATCCCTAAGTATTGTTTTCCCTGGAGATCATTTTTTTTATCTTCAACTTTTAATTCTAAATACCATAGTGATGAAGTTTTGTACCCTATATTTTTCCCTGGCAATAACCTGCTTTCTTTCTTATTGCACAGATCCGGTTAAGCAAAAGAATAACTCATACTCGGCAGATATCATCATTTATGGTGGCACTTCTGCTGCCGTAATCTCTGCTGTTCAGGCCAGGAAAATGGGCAAATCCGTTATTGTTGTATCCCCTGATAAACATCTGGGGGGATTAACCGCCGGAGGATTAGGTTGGACAGACACTGGAAATAAAGAAGTTATAGGTGGCCTTTCACGGGATTTCTATCACCGTATTTACTTGCATTATGACAAACCCGAGAATTGGAAATGGCAGTCAAAAGAAGAATATGGAAACCGCGGGCAGGGAACCCCGGCAATCGATGGGGATGCACGTACCATGTGGATATTTGAACCTCATGCTGCGGAAAAGGCATTTGAAGACCTGGTATCAGAATTTGACATTGAGATCTATCGCGATGAATGGCTGGACAGGGAGAACGGGGTGCTTGTAGAAGATGGAAAGATCATAAGTTTCAGCACTTTGAGTGGAAAGACATATAGCGGTCTGATGTTTATTGATGCGACCTACGAGGGTGACCTGATGGCATCCTCAGGGGTAAATTACCATGTCGGCAGGGAGGCCAACAGTGTTTATGATGAAGAATGGAATGGTATACAGACCGGGGTACTGCACCATGCTCATCATTTTAAATCAGATATCAGTCCTTATGTAATTCCGGGTGATCCTGAAAGTGGTTTGCTGCCACTGATCTCCTCTGAAGACCCGGGTAATTTTGGAGAGGGCGATAGTCGCCTTCAAGCCTACTGTTTCCGGATGTGCCTAAGTAATCATCCGGATAACCGGGTAGAATTTCAACAACCCGAAGGATATGATCCCATGCAATACGAGCTTCTGATAAGGGTATTCGATACCGGGAGAAAAGATTATTTTCAAAAATTCGATCCAATCCCCAACAGAAAAACGGATACCAACAACCACGGGCCTTTCAGCACGGATTATATTGGCATGAACTATGATTACCCTGAGGCCAGTTATGAAAGAAGAAAGGAGATCATGGAAGAGCATGAAACTTACCAGAAGGGCCTGATGTATTTCATTGCTAATGATCCCAGGGTTCCCGAAGATATACAAAACAAAATGCGACAATGGGGCCTGGCTAAGGATGAGTTTACAGACAATGGAAACTGGCCGCATCAGATCTATGTACGTGAGGCCAGAAGAATGATCGGATCGATGGTAATGACTGAGCATGAGGTCCTGGGTAAAAGGGAGGTTCCGAAACCAGTAGGGATGGGATCCTATGCCCTCGATTCGCACAATATTCAGCGCTACGTAAAACCTGATGGATTTGTCCAGAATGAAGGCGATATCGGTGTACATCCACCCCATCCATACCAGATCTCTTATGATGCCCTCGTCCCCAAAAAAGGTGAATGCGATAATCTCCTGGTACCGGTTTGTGTATCAAGTTCTCATATAGCTTTTGGTTCAATACGGATGGAACCGGTGTTTATGATCCTTGGACAATCTGCCGCTGCTGCAGCAGGATTGGCCATTGACACCAAAGTCCCGGTTCAGGAGGTGGATTATAAAGAGTTAAGCAATATTCTGAAAGAAGCCGGACAGGTTCTTAGTTTAAATAAATGATTTTGATAAGATCTGATCAGGAGGCTTTTCTTAAATCCTGTATTTCCAGTTCTTTGTCCGTCAGTTTCTGGGTCTTGGAATGATTGATTTTTCTGAATGGGCTCAGGATCAACCTCATAACATCCGAGAATCGCATAAATTTGCTGAATCCTCTTACCAGCCTATAGGTTCTTACAGGATGCCTGAAAATCATATTCTTAAACAATAATTTATATCCCTTTTGGCGCGTCTCGTGAACTAGGTCTGCCGGCAAAACAGTAGGATCGACTTCTGAACACCTGAACCATTTATCCCAATCTTCCTTATCATCTATCAATCCACGGGATACATATTCCGTCCAAAGCGGTGTGCCCCGGTAAACAGAAAGGCGGTTGAATCCAAAGGAATCAAGACTAAGTTTGGATGCAAAACGAAAACTATCCATTATCTCCTCTTCTGTCTCATCCGGACATCCAACCACAAAAAAGCCGTGCACCTTTTCAATACCTTGCCTTTTTGCTTCATCAATAGCATATTTTACCTGTTCCAGTGTCTGGTCTTTCTTTAATCGATCAAGCACTTTTTGAGATCCCGATTCAACCCCAAAAGCCAGAAAATTACAATTTGATTTAGTTAAATAGGGTAACATCTGAATGCCTACTGAATCAACCCTTCCTTCACAACCCCATTTGAATTTCAAATCCCTTTCTACAATCCCGTCACAAATCGCTTGTATTCTTTTATTTTTTAATAAGAAATGATCATCTGTCAAATAGATGGACTTATACCCCATATCACTCAATTCCTGCATTTCACCAAGTACATGCTCTGGAGATCTAAAGCGCCACTTTCCCTGATTCAGGTTAGGAATATCACAATAAATACATTTATATGGGCAACCCCGGGAAGTTTGTATGGTGCACCACTTATCCATGGAAACAACAGCAGGTATATCCAATGGAAGGGATTCTATATATTCGATGGGCAAGGTCTGCCGGTCAGGGTAAGGGAACTGGTCCAGGTCACGGATCAAAGGCCTGGGCTTATTGACAACGACATTGTCGTCATTTCTCCAAACCAATCCATCAACCGCCTCCGGATTATTGATATTTTCAAGATAATCAGGTAATAATTCCTCTCCCTCACTAGGTCCGACACAATCGATGTACGGACAATCCTCTAAAATCTGTGAAGCGTTATTGGTCGCAAAAGCGCCTCCGACAATTATAGGAATATTCGGATTTTCAGTTTTTAACCTCCTGGCCATACTTTTCAACAACCTGTATGAAGTAGTGGATAAGAAGGACAGGGCTATGACATCCGGCTTATCAGCAGAAAGTGCCTTTGCAATGTTATCCTGCTTCATTTCAGGATGGCAGGTATCAAACATTCTTACCTCATGACCACGTTTTCTAAGAACAGGAGCCAGGGTCTGGATACCTAATGGTGGGAAAGCCATCACCTTCAATTTACCATCATCTTTGTTTTTATTGAGACGGTCGGGTAAAATATGATAAAAATCTTCATCCCGCACATATACCAAAAATACTTTCATGCTTTGTAATTAAATGAGAAATTACTTCACAAACTCTAACCCTTCAATTAAAATCCACTGAAGCAATGTGCAGATATGATAAACAGGTGATTTATTAGTAAATGATGATTCTTGACAAGGTTTAAAATTCCCCTTTGTTCCCATAGTCTGACACTCTCAAATCGATATTAACCTTGATTTGAACTCCAATGATAATATACTTTAATCGGAATACCAAAAATAATATTCCCACAAAGATAACAATTTATGGTTCAATTACCTTCCCAGCCTGTCATGCGGGCGAGTATCCACCAGAAGGCATAGGCTTTATGATAAGCGGTTATATGTTGGGTATTATGTGCATCATCGGTAACTGACCTCCGGGTGCGTTATTATTTTCATAATAGTTAAGCCCAAGCGTGGTATTGCTCTGCCGGTCTTCGTAATAATTGCTTGTGCCTGACAAGGAAATACAATTAAACTGTTGAGATCAGAATAAATCCTCAGTATATTATTGTTCCTGATTTCAATAAATCCTTCTGATGAAGGCTCTAAACTATTATTAATTTACCGTCTATATCTCTAAAAGTTCAGGCCAATGGTGAAATTCATGTAGGCAAACTTCGTTTTATCACCTGTATCTGATGGATCAAGAAAGTTTCCAAGATAAACATCTGAATCCTCATCGCTGTTCATCTTCATATTATTGTTGGAATAATCAAATCCTAGCATCAAGATACCATACCTTATGTTTATTCCGGTTGAAAATCCAATGTCAATCGCGCCAAGATAATAGTCTTCATGAATTTCAGGCATATCCGGGGCATCAAAATACCCGAAAGCAACCCATGGTATCTTCAGTTTAAAAAAACCATCAAGCACAAGCCGGTTAACCGGACTGAAAGACAAGCTGGGGCCCACTTTTGTGGAGACTTGCCCCATATACAAATCAATATACTCGAAATCATCTTCATACATGAACTTATGATATGTTATTTCAGCATAATCCACATTAATGCCCAGGCGTAAACCATCGGCAAGGTCGAGGTTATTTAACATAAAAATAGAACCCAATTCAAAGACGTAACCCTTTTTGTTTATGAGTTCCGGAAATGGTGTGTTCTTATATCCTAAATACGCATTAGTAGGATTCGAAAATCCGCCCCTGAAGTAAAACCTGTTATCGAGTCCATCGCCATCCTGTGCGAATGAAGCAAATGACAAACAAACAGCGAGTAATATTATTGTTAGCTTTTTCATGACAATTGTTTTGAGTCAGTAATAAGATGATATTATCATTAAGTTATAAAAATTAACGATTAAAATAAAGTTCAAGTATCTGATATGTATTAGATATGACAAATTATTTAAATCTGCAAAATGGGCAACAATGAATTTAACAATGACTTTTTGCTTAAGTTGACATTTGGTTAATGCATTTTTAGTATAATTACATTTCATTTTTCTCATTTAAATTCATACTCATGAATAAGACTTTTTTACTTGCTCTATTTTTAATTTTATGTATAGATTCATTCGCCCAGAAATCCCTTCAAATCAATGATAAAGGATATTTTGAAATGCAGGGATTAAATGTGACTGTGTTCAGTGATTTTTACCCGGACGGGCATCAGACCGGAGTGACGATCATTCAGCACGGTATCCGGGTTGCCGCAAACGGTGATTTACGACTGGAAGCTTCACCTGGCCAATGGTCACCCGTGCCAAAGGGCGGCGATCAGATTATCGACCGGGAAGCCGGATTAATATCACAAAAAATGTGGTATCCTGACAGCAGTAAGAACAGAAAAGGTTTTAATCCCATAGAATATCCGGATTTCACCTTTATTTATGATGTTGAAGTCAAAGCACTGGAAGGAAGTAGTTTTGAGGTCAGAGTCCAGCTCGAAGAGCCCATACCAGAGGAATGGGTAGGAAAAGTAGGTTTTAATTTTGAATTATTCCCCGGTGATCTATTTGGCAAATCATGGCTTGTGGACGGCCATTCAGGAATATTTCACACCCAGCCTAATGGTCCTGTAGGAGATGATAACGGCGAGATCCTTGCTGCGCCACTTGCATCAGGCAAAAAGCTGGTTATAGCGCCCGAAAATGACCTGCAACGAATAAATATCCAGTCAAATTCAGGGGAGCTTGAGCTCAGGGACGGACGTACAAATCATAATAATGGCTGGTACGTTATCCGGGAATTAGTGCCTGGAGGGATAACGAAAGATGTTATTCAATGGACCATCACACCAAATGTGGTAGAAGGCTGGACCTATAAACCAGTCATACAGGTATCCCAGTTAGGCTATCATCCCGAGCAGATCAAAAAAGCCATCATCGAAATGGATCCCTTAGATCAGAATTCTGAAAAACTGCATTTATATAGATTAAGTGATACTGGAAAAGAACTGATTCAATCCTATGAACCAGAAGAATGGGGAAACTTCCTGCGATACAAATACCTCACTGCTGATTTTACAGACATTCAAGATCCGGGAATGTATTTGTTTGAATCAGGTGACTCAAAATCGCATGCCTTCAGGATAGACCAGAATGTTTATTCACGTCACGCCTGGCAACCTGTAATTGAATATTACCTCCCGGTCATGATGTGTCATATGCGTATCAATGAAAAATACAGGGTCTGGCATGACTACTGTCATATGGATGATGCTCTTATGGCCCCTACGGATCTGAACCATTTCGATGGGTATAAACAAGGTCCTGCTACGCTAACGAAATATAAGCCATATGATGCCGTACCCGGCATTAACCAGGGGGGATGGCATGATGCGGGTGATTATGACCTGAGGGTGGAATCCCAGATCGGGACCGTATGGAAACTGGCGCTCATGATTGAGCAATTCGGACTGGATTATGATGCAACTATGATCAATCCTGATGCGAGACTTGTGGAGATCCATGTGCCGGATGGAAAATCCGATGCTATTCAGCAGATAGAGCATGGTTTGGATGCTGTTCTTGGGGGTTACAGGTCACTGGGTAGATTATACCGTGGTATCATATGCCCGACATTAAGGCAATATGTCATGTTGGGTGACGCCGCTTCGATGACAGATAACCTTGTCTATAATCCAGATCTGAGCAAGGGTGAAAAGACTGGCACAGAATCATCCCTGATGGATGACCGGTGGGTATTTACAGAACAGAACCCAGGAAGAGAATTGCAGGTTGCAGCGGGACTTGCTGCCGCTTCAAGAGTGCTTGCCCCCAGTAATCCGGGACTTGCTGCTGAGGCACTTGAAGTAGCGATAGTGCTGTATGAACAAGCTGAGTTCAGCGTGCGCACTGTCAGTTCACAGGTTATCGCCCTTTCCGAATTGTTATTAACTACAAAAGAAGAGAAATATGCTGACGCCTTGATTGATTTACAGGAAGATATCATAAAACAAATCGCCCGTTGCGGCTGGGCTGTAGGCCATGCGCTTCCAGAAATTAAAAACAAAAAATTCCTGAAAGCCATGAATGAAGCGGTTGCGGAATACCAGCAGAAACTAAAGCTGGAACAAAGCAATGATTCACCTTATGGCGTTCCCTACAAGCCAAATATCTGGGGCGCCGGGTGGAATATCCAGAGATTTGGCGTAGAACAATACTTCTTCTATAAAGGGTGGCCGGAATTATGTAATACTGATTTTTTCCTGAATTCTCTGAATTTTGTCCTTGGTGTACATCCCGGTATTAATACTTCTTCTTTTGCATCAGGTATTGGATCCCAATCGGTCCTTGTGGCCTATGGAACAAATCGTGTTGACTGGTCCTTCATCCCGGGTGGAGTAGCCTCAGGAACTGCCCTTATCCGGCCGGATCTACCCGAAATGAAGATATGGCCTTTCTTCTGGCAACAGACAGAATATGTAATGGGAGGTGGTTCCACAAACTATATGTTTCTGGTGATGGCAGCTGAGAGGCTATTTCAAAAAGAATAAGCATAGGATTCTAATATTAAATCTAATCCCTGAGAGAAAGACCTTATTTTGTCTATCGTACATAGACTTACTCTCATACAAATGTTTCAAGTCTAGATAATTTTTCTGAAATTCATATGTAAATTTTCGTAATCATAGACATAAATAACTTATACAAATGCGCTGGCAAGGAAGAAGAAAAAGTTCAAATATTGATGACAGGCGTGGAAAAAGCAAACCTTCATTCGGAAGAGGAAATATTCCCTCAGGCATTCCCCGCGGAATTCTAAGACTCTTATTCTCAAAAACTGGTTTAATAATTATAGCTGGTTTTTTTATTGTTGCCTGGATTACAGGAAATAATCCATTGAAAATATTGCAACAGTTAGTTGGCCAGGGAGACATGTCTTCAACTAGTATTGACAATGAATATATCGCAACTCCTGAAGAAGAGAAACTGGCTGATTTTGTTTCAGTTGTCTTGGCAGACACAGAGGATGTCTGGAATAAACTTTTAGACGGTTACAGGGAACCTACTCTGGTATTATTTACTGGTGGTGTAAGATCAGCTTGCGGCCAGGCTACCTCTGCTTCAGGTCCATTCTATTGCAGTGGAGATGAAAAAGTATATATTGATCTAATCTTTTACAAAGAGCTCAAAAATCGATTCGATGCCCCCGGAGACTTTGCCCAAGCCTATGTCATAGCCCATGAGGTGGGTCATCATGTTCAACATCTTATGGGAATTACAGATGAAGTCCATGCAATGCGTGGAAAGCTAAGCAAAGAGGAATACAATCAAATGTCTGTAAAACTGGAATTGCAGGCAGATTTTCTGGCTGGTGTTTGGGCCCACCATGCCCAAAGAACTAAAAGTATCCTGGAATCTGGTGACTATGAGGAAGCTTTAAATGCAGCCAGTGCTATAGGGGATGACAGGATTCAAAAACAATCTAAGGGATATGTGATTCCTGATTCATTCACTCATGGTACGTCCGAGCAGAGGAAAAGATGGTTTAAAAAGGGTTTTGAAACAGGAAATATTTCTGAAGGGGATACATTCAATGCTGCCAGATTATAAGTTTTGAATTCAAATAAAAGGCCTCCTAATTCAAAGAAAATACCACGTAATTTAATTCTAATCTTCTTTCCCTATCAATCAGATTTCAATATATTTATATATAGGTCAAGATAATATTGTATAATACTTGTGACTTTTTAACAACAACCACGTACAAATGAAAACTTGTTTATACACTACATCATTTATTTAAGCCAATTGGGTTGAATCGTTCTGACGAGGAGATAATTGAAATTATTCAAAAGGAAAAGAAAACTGATCTTTTCAGTATTCTCTTTGACAGATATTCGAATAAAGTATATCACACCTGTTTATCCATGGTTAATTCCAGGGATATTGCTGAAGACCTGTCACACGATATTTTCCTCAAAGTATTTCTCAGTTTACAGAAATACGATGGGCAAGCATCATTTTCTACATGGCTATACAGGATAACCAGCAATTTCTGCATTGACTATATTAGAAAGCATAAAAGAATAAGTAACAAGATTGAAGATTATACCTACGAATTGGAATCAAGAACAGAGGAAGAGAATGAGAAGGATTTATTGTCTTCAAAAGCAGAATTACTTGCCAGAATCCTGGATGAATTAGATCCTGAAGATAAAATAATACTTTTAATGAAATATCAGGAAGAAATGAGCATAAAAAACATTATGCAGGTGTTCGACATTTCAGAGAGCGCTGTCAAGATGCGATTAAAGAGAGCAAAAGCAAAAGCAGTAAAATTAAAAACGGAAATAAACAAGGATCATGGATAATCCATTTAAGCTTATAAAACCGACGGATAAGCCTCCTGAGAACCTTAAGAAGGATGTCATGGAGTCTATAGAGCTTATGATGCTTGTAGTAAGAATGATGCAACTTTTTATGGTGGATTACAGTATTTCCATTCCTGAAAGCATGGATCAGTTTTTCAGAACATCCAATGATGAAAAGGATGGAAAGAAGGATTCCGATGAGAATAATGAGGATCCTGAAAAATAATTCAGAAATAATGTGACTTTATATAAATCACTTCGTATCAACATCAAACCTACTGCAGAAATGGAACAACTTAACTTATGGAAAGACACAATACTTAATTCTCTTCGAAACTTAACTGATGGTTTTTTTGAATCACTTTCCAGTTTTTTTGGAGCTTTATTGACTCTATTTATCGGATGGTTACTGGCAAAGTTCATCCGCTTCATTTTCGTAAAAGTTTTAAGATCAATTCATTTTGATCAACTGGTGGAGAAACTCAATATAGAGAGTCTCTTTATAAGGCTCAATATTAAAATTAAACCTTCGGCCATTATTGGAAAATTTGTTTACTGGCTGATCCTGTTGGTATTTATCATATCCGCTACTGAGATCCTTGGATGGGAAATAGTATCAAAAGAAATCAGCAAATTGATAGAATTCCTGCCCAAACTCCTATTTGCTCTGATCTTCTTTATTGTAGGATTCTACCTTTCCGAAATGATCAAAAAGGCGGTTTACACAGCCACCAATAGTGCAGGTATATCAGGTGCAAAAGCGATAAGTAATATAGTCTTTTATGTGCTTATGATATTTATAAGTATCACTTCTCTGGATCAGGCAGGTGTTGACACAACCCTCTTTACATCAAACATTACTTTAATTATTGGAGGTGCGCTACTGGCCTTTGCAATTGCGTACGGATTCGCTTCCAGAGATATATTGACAAATATACTGGCCTCTTTTTATGTCAAAGATAAATATAAGGTAGGCTTGAAGATAAAAGTCAATGGAACAAAAGGCGTCATAGAAAACTCGGATACATTATCGATAACCATATTAACTGAAGATAAACGAAAACTAATCATACCGATAAAAAAACTCATATCAGAAGAGGTAGAAATACTTACCTGACAGCGTAGATAACAGATCGAAATACTTTACTAAACCTAAACTAATTAGAGATGAAATACCTAATTACAGTAATTGTTTTGTGCTTCCCAAAATGGGGAAACACACAACAGCTCTTCTTAATAGAAGATCAAGTAACTACCGATGACACCAAGGTGTCTGCCCTATTAATTAAAACGACAAATGATTTTGACGAAGCGATCGATAACTATAAAAAGTATGTTAAAGAGGAATATGATCTCAAAGTAAAGAAGAATAATAGTACTACCTATATGATAGAAATGGTTGAACTACCACACTTAAGTGTGAAGCGTGGAGATCTCTATAACTATCTGTACCAGACAGATTCCGCTAATATAATGGCCTTTTCCTTTCGACTTGGATATGACATATCTATTAACACTGAGGAATACCCTCAGGAAATGCAAGAGTTCAGAAAGTTCATTGTAGGATATATGGAATACCATTATCACGCACATTATATGAAATTGATTGATGAGCAAAGAAAGATCATGGATCAGGCTGTAAAAGAACTGAGACAAAATGAAAACAAAATAAGTTCAATTCATAAAAAAGCTTCCTCACTTGATAAAAAGTATCAGAAAGAAACAGATGAACTGAAAAAGTCAGAAATTTCTTCAGAAAAAGCCACTCTGGAAAGTGAGGTAGAAATACTGACCGAAAAATTACCAAAGCAAAGGCAAAAAGTTAGTGACCTTGAGGAAGTAATTTCAATTTTTAAGGAAGAATTAAATGGATATCACCAAGAAATATCCAGCCTATAAGTTATCGACAAGCAAATTATAAAATATATATTAAATCAATTTTATTAACCAAGTAAAGAATACTACCCTGAGGAATTCAGAATAAATCTTATTCTTTACAAAAAAAAATTAAAAACATGTTAGAATCAATTATGCAATCAACTAAGGTTGAGCTTGGGAAGAAACTTACTCAAAATGGTGTAAATAGCAATCAAATGGACGATGTATTTGGGCTTGCACAGGACACAATTTTAAA
This sequence comes from Cyclobacteriaceae bacterium, assembly GCA_024644875.1. GTDB lineage: Bacteria > Bacteroidota > Bacteroidia > Cytophagales > Cyclobacteriaceae > JAGTVG01. Next base: position 8,032 of record JAHEGY010000082.1, on the reverse strand, counting down.
CAATTTCAAATCATCTGCTACCAAAGGAGATCTGGATGGAATCCTTAATTTATTTAATGGAAAGCAATCCATTCAAAGCAGCTCAATGGTTAAAAACATTATTGGCGATTATGCAGGTCAACTTATCTCAAAATTGGGATTCTCCCAATCAACAGCAAACACCATTGCTGGTCTTGCCATCCCATTTATCATGAATATGATAAACAAAAAAACACCTGAATCTGGGCTGGCCGAAAATGATTTGATCTCCATGTTGGGAAGTAGTGCCTTTACAGGTGGCAAGAATAGCGTACTCGGAAAACTAAAAAACTTATTTTAATCACTATTAATCATTTTACACATTTAAAATTTAAAATTATGTCAAAAAAGATCTCAGACATTGAAGGAATAGGTCCTTCATATGCGCAAAAATTAGCTAACGTTAACGTCAAGTCAGTTAGCGGTTTATTAAAAAAATGTTGTGACAAGAAAGGAAGGAAAAGCGTTGCACAAGCAACAGGCATCGATGAATCAATGCTCTTAAAGTGGGCCAATATGGCTGATCTGTATAGAATTAAAGGTGTTGGCAGTGAATATTCGGAATTACTTGAAGCAGCGGGGGTAGATACTGTAAAAGAAATGAGAAACAGGAATGCGGTAAACCTTTATGAAAAAATGAAGGAAATAAATGCTAAGAAGAAATTAGTCAGACAATTGCCAGGTCTGAAGAAGGTAGAAGGTTTTGTTTCCGCTGCCAAAAAATTGGATCCTGTCATCACCCATTAAAACACAAACTAATTGGTATACACCTCGTAAAAACGACAAATTTCGTACGCTTATTAGGATATCAATAAACATAGATTAGCCCAAAAAGATAATTACATCACTAAAAAATATTAATGGGCAATAAGAGTATTGAAGCGAATAAATTATATTTGGTGTTGCGAGAAGTGTGTATTGATGTAGTAAGTAAAGAATCGTTAATATTTTAACGGTTCTTTTATGCTTATCTACAGGTATAGAAAATTTTATATAATTATCACTTAACCTTATATTACTATGAGTATGATAAAAGAGTTTAAAGAATTTGCCATGCGGGGTAATGTAGTTGACATGGCCGTAGGTATTGTTATTGGAGGTGCATTTGGAAAAATAGTATCTTCTTTTGTTGCTGATGTGGTTATGCCCCCCCTGGGCTTATTAATTGGGGGAGTGGATTTCACTGCCTTGAAAATTACCATTCAAGATGCTGTAGTTGATGCAGCGGGTACGGTAACCACAGAAGCTGTTTCCATTAATTATGGTACTTTTATCCAAACAGCTGTTGATTTCATAATTATTGCATTCGCCATTTTTATGGTGATCAAAGGCATGAACAGCATGAAGAAAAAGGAAGAGGCAGCACCTCCTCCACCTCCCCCAGGTCCAACAAAAGAGGAAGTATTGCTTACAGAAATACGGGACCTGTTGAAAAAATAAATGTCAGGATCTGTCAAAAAAAAAGCTGTCGCAAATAACCCGGGACAGCTTTTTTAATTCATTTTTAAGTCTTGATGACTTAAAGTGTAAAACTTCATTTTCATATCAAGAAATATAGATTCCTATGTCAATAGATATATTCAAAGAAAAAATTACAGCAGCTTACCAATTTAAAGGTGATTCCCTATTGATTGGATCTGCAGTATACGACCAGGATTATGATACTGCATGCCAGGTTCGACTCCCTCTTAAAACAATGAACCGACATGGATTAATTGCCGGAGCTACTGGGACCGGAAAAACCAAATCTCTTCAGGTAGTGGCCGAAAGTCTCTCAAAGGCGGGAGTGCCTGTGCTGGTTATGGACATAAAAGGAGACCTTAGCGGGCTTGGAGCTGCTGGAACAAGCAATAAGGTTATTGATTACCGGGCAAAAATGATAGGAATGGATTGGGAAGGCCGGGGATTTCCACTTGAATTTTTAAGCATTTCAGAAGAACCAGGAGCGAAGTTAAGAGCAACGATATCAGAATATGGGCCCATGCTCCTATCAAAAGTTTTAGGGATCAATGACAATCAGAGTGGTGTACTCACAATGATCTTTAAATTTTGCGATGACAGAAACCTACCTCTCTTAGATTTAAAGGACCTTAAAAGTGTCATTAAATATGTTCAAAATGAAGGGAAAGTAGAATTTCTAAAAGAATATGGATACATACATTCAAATTCGGCAGGGGCAATAATGAGAAGTATTGTCAGATTGGAACAACAAAATGCAGAGGAGATTTTTGGTGAACCTTCCTTTGATGTATTTGACCTTATGAGAAATAATAGATCCGGAGAAGGCATTATCAACGTAATCAGGCTCACAGATATGCAGAACAAACCCGGTTTGTTCAGTACTTTTATACTGTGCCTTATTGCGGAGTTGTTTCAGAAAATGCCTGAACAAGGTGATTCCGATCGACCAGAATTGGTTGTTTTTATTGATGAAGCACATCTGCTTTTTAAGAATGCTTCAAAATACCTGATCGACCAATTGGAAATGACTGTTAAACTGATTCGCTCAAAAGGAGTTGGTGTTTTCTTTGTAACACAATCTCCAAATGATATTCCAGCAGGTGTACTCGCGCAACTAGGGACCAAAGTACAGCATGCACTCAGGGCTTTTACCGCCAGGGATCGCAAAGCCATAAAAACAGCGGCAGAAAACTATCCAATAACTGACTTTTATGATGTAGATGAATTGATTACAACTTTAGGAATTGGAGAAGCACTGATTAGTACACTTGATGAAAAAGGAAGACCTACTGAACTTGTACATACCTTGATGCGTCCACCCTATTCCAGGATGAGCGTTCTTATGGATAATGAAATAGGTTCCATCCTAAATACTTCAGAATTGATAATAGAATACAACAGGGAGGTAGACAGAGAAAGTGCATATGAAATATTGCTTGAAAAAATTGAAAGAATACAACAACGTGAGGTTGAAATGGAGGAACAAATGAATTCTACAAGGGAAAGATCCAGAAAGAGTTCCAGAAAATCCAAATCAACTTTCACCCAAATACTTGAAAGTTCAGTAACCAGAACAATTGCACGCGAGGCTATGCGGGGTCTTCTGGGCGTATTGGGAATTAAAGCAACACGTACATATAGGCGAAGATCCCGTTAATATGCTGTTTTAATGTGTTACAATCGACGTCATCATTGACAAATATATCTTTAAATTTTTAACCCTTATGGAAGACTATCTGGTAATCAATAGGAAATTGTGGAATGACAGGACAAAATTGCATTGGGAGTCCAAATTTTATGATGTAAAATCATTTATCGAAGGTAATGATTCACTAAATTCTATCGAGGTTGAGCTTCTTGGAAATATAAAAGGGAAAAAGGTCCTCCATCTGCAATGCCACTTCGGGATGGACAGCATTTCCATGGCCAGACGTGGGGCTATGGTTACCGGGATTGATTTATCCGATGAATCCATCAAACAGGCGAGAATTCTGAATGAAAGGTCCGGGACAAAAGTAGGTTTTATTCTGAGTGATGTATACGGCCTGCCGCAAAACCTGAATAAGCAATTCGATATAGTATTTACTTCATATGGAACCGTAGGCTGGTTGCCTGATATGAATAAATGGGCAGAAGTAATACAACACTTCCTCAAACCCGGGGGTAAATTCATTATGGTGGAATTTCACCCCGTTGTTTGGATGTTCGATGATAACTTTAAAAAGATCATTTATAAATATTCTGATGTGGATCCAATCATTGAAGAATTAGAAGGGACATATGCTAACCGGGAAGCAGATATTAGAAACAGATCCGTTTCGTGGAACCATGGTCTCGCAACTGTTATCGATGCCTTATTGGAGAAGGGATTGGTGCTTGAGGGATTTCAGGAATATGACCATTCTCCGTATGATTGTTTTAAAAATACTATAGAAATCGAGAAAGGAAAATTTCAAATCAAAGGACTGGAAGGAAAAATACCTATGTTATATTCAGTTTCTGCTTTAAAGAAATCCGTGGTATCATAATTATTTTCTTTAGAAAATCATTTTGTGAATTTTGTGGAGATTGATTATTGTTGGCCAATATCATTGAAAATCAAATATATATACAAACCAAAAACTTGTATTCATGTATAGTATCATCGAAAGGATTTCTCTTTCAATAGTGATCATAACAACGCTGTCCACCTGTACTAATTCCAGTAGTGAGAATATTAACAATTATTTCAACCAGAAATTTATGGATGCTGGATTTACTGGCCTGCAGGCTGCCTGTATAAAAGACGGCGAATTATCATGGTTTGGCAATTTCGGATTCAAAAACATAAATACAGGGGATGCTATAAATGACAGTACGGTTTTTATGATCGCTTCCTGTTCTAAACCTGTTACCGCTCTTGGAATAATGAAATTATATGACCAGGGCCTGATCGATCTTGATACTGATATTAATGATTACCTTCCTTTTAAAATTTCTAATCCCAAGCATCCTGAAAAGGTCATAACGATACGGATGTTATTAACACATACATCATCCCTTATGGATAATTGGGACTTGTTAACGCCCTTATATACGCTGAATAGCGGAGGCGGGGATTCGCCTATTCCGCTTAAGCAATTTGTAAAAAGTTACTTTATTCCTAAAGGCCAGCATTATGACGCGGAGAGGAACTTCGCTGAATATGAACCAGGCACAAATTTATCGTATTGCAATATGGGTTATGCAATAGCAGGAGTCCTGATTGAAATAATAACCGGTGATCCATTCCCAATATATATGAAGAATGAAGTTTTTAAGCCGCTGGGAATGAACAATACCTACTGGCTTCTGGCGGATATACCACATGAAAATATAGCCAGACCTCATGAAAGAATGGAAAATGAGAAAGGAGAGACGCACTATGAAGTTCTGCTTAACTATGGATATCCGGATTACCCCGATGGACAGATCAGAACAACGGTCAGTGATTACGCTGAGATTCTCAAACTGATGCTAAATAAAGGCAAGGTGAACGGAATAGAATTTGTGCGGGAAGAGACTATTGAGGAAATGCTGCGTATTCAGTACCCCGAGGTTGCCAAATACCAGGCAATATCCTGGAATTACAATGAATTCGAGCATTGGTTATATTACCTCCTCAATCCAAGATTCCCGGCACATACCGGGGTGGATCCGGGTGTTGCTACCGTCACTTGTTTTGATCCAGATAAGAAATCAGGGGCCATTATCTTTCTGAACAATTCCGCACCGTCCTCATTCGGGACAATGAAACTGCTTTATATGGATATGGTAAAACGATTGTTGCAAGAAACCGGGAAATAAAAAAGATCTACTCAATTCTTTGATTGAACGGATATTCTCACAGATATTTATCAATAATTTGTAAATTGAATTTTGATCTGAGAGTATACCAGGAACATGGTTAAATTATTTTTATACTGAAAACCCTTAACCAAAGATGCAAAAGCGCCGCTTAGCTGCCATCATGTTTACGGATATTGCGGGATATACTTCCCTTATGGGCTCGGATGAGGATCATGCTTTTGAAATACTTCGCAAAAACAGGGAAATTCATGCAGAACTATTAGAAAAATATAATGGACATCTCATCAAGGAAATGGGTGATGGGATGCTCATAAGTTTCGATCTGGCCTCTGATGCTGTAAGATGTGGGCTGGCACTTCAGGCCGATTGCAAATCAATGAATATCCCTTTAAAGATCGGGATTCACGAAGGGGAAATGGTTTTCGAAAATGGTGATGTGCTGGGTGATGGTGTAAATATAGCCGCCCGCATAGAGGAACATGCCCGGGCCGGGAGCATACTCATATCTCAAAACGTTTACAATGACATAAAAAGCAAAGCTGAATTCAAAATCCGGTTTTCAGGAGATAAAAAGTTGAAGAATGTGAAGGAATTGATGAAGGTATATGAGATCCTATCCACAGGTCAATCTTCACCAGAGAGGAAGAAAGCTAAATTTTCGAGTTTTCCTTTAATTTATTATGTTACAGGAGGCGTTATAATCATGCTTATCATTCTTTTCCTGGCATGGAAGTACCTGATCAAAACCCCATCTTCTATTCAGGAAAAAGAAAAAACCATTGCGGTCATGCCATTTGACGATGAAAGTCCCTCGCAACAGAACAATTATTTTGTAAACGGCATGATGGAAGACATCAGGAACAATCTTTCCAGGATAAGCGGCTTCAGGGTTACTTCAAAGACCACCATGGAAAAATACAGGGGAACTCAACTCAGCATACCTGAAATCGCAAAAGAAGTGAATGTAAATTTTATACTTGAAGGCACAGTAACCATTATCAACAATAAGGTCAAGATCCATGCGCAATTAATTGACGCGATAACTGATCAGCATATCTGGGGAGATACCTATGTACGCGACCTTACCGACGTTTTCAGGATCCAAAGTGAGATCGCGCAGATCATAGCCGGGAAACTTTTTTTAAACATCAGTCCGGAAGAACTAAAGATCATTGATACCCCACCCACTGCTAACCTCGAGGCCTACGACCTCTATAATCAGGCACGCCAATATCAAAAGACCTATGTAATGGAAGGTAACAGCGTGCTTAGCCTGGGCGTTACCTCCATCCGATCTGACCAAATAAATGACCTGGACCTTGCCATATCCCTGTATCAAGAGGCAATAGACCTGGATTCAACTTTTGCACAGGCATATAGCGGTTTGGGGATGGCCCTGGCACTAAAAAACATGTATATTCTAGGAGTCAATACTACTGAGATAACATTTGATACACTGATAAACCTGGCCAACAAGGCACTTAAATTTAATCCACAACTGGATGAAGCATTTTTGTTAAAAGGTATATACTACAGGAATGATAATAGCAGGATCTTCGAAGCCATAGAAAACCTGAAGAAAGCTATTGATATTAATCCAAGTTATGCACTGGCTTACGTCGAATTGGGTTCGATCTATGCATGGGAACTCATCGATTATGTGGAAGGATTGACTTTGCTTCAAAAGGCCTATCATCTGGATAAAAGCTACCTGGCCCCAATCATCCTGGAATCTCATTACAATGCTTTCCTGAACGTAAGGCTTTTTGATAAAGCAGATTCATTCAGGAATGAATTTTTTAAGCTGAAGAAAGATAATCATCAGGGTTATTATAACGCCCTTGCATGGACCGAATGGTGTAAAAATGATATAAATGCAAGTATAGAGTGGGCTTTAAAAGCAATTGAAGAAGATCCTGGCAATAGATGGGCACTAGAATACCTGACAGCTCGATATTCCTTTATCAATGATTTTGAGAAAAGCAGAAAGTACCTTAAAATGTATATTGAACTTTACGGAATCATTGACTGGGAGAGAAAGAAAAATGCTCATAGGCTGGCTTACATTCTTTATCACCAGGGCAAAAAGGAGGAAGCGGATAAATATTTTAACCTTGAAATAGAATTATGTAAAAGATCCATTGAAACTGAGGATCTTAGTTTAACCAGGGGTCTTACTTATTTTGACCTTTTTGCCGTATATTCCTTTCTCGGAGATTTTGAGGAAGCATTCAATCATCTGCGATCCCTCAGACAGGTAGATTTTTATCCCGCATGGCTGATGACCTACTTATATAACGATCCGCTTCTTGATAAAATCAGGGATGATCAGCGTTTTCAGGATTTTATTCAGGAAGCCGAATTAAAATTACAGCGGGAACAGGACAGGGTTAGGTCATGGTTAGATATCAAAGAGATGAACCTGAAAGCCAGTGATTCAGGCATATAAAATGAAAGTATTTGTTTTACATTTCATCATATCATGAGCAACGCTCCTGAACATCGATTGGCAGCCATTATGTTTACCGATATTGTCGGTTATACGGCTCTGATGGGTTCAGACGAGACCAAGGCCTTAGAAACGCTCCGTGAGAACCGTGAAATTCACAAAATCTGCCTTAAGCAATATGGAGGAGAATGGTTAAAGGAGATGGGCGACGGGATCCTGGCCAGTTTCAATAATTCATCAGATGCTGTCCGTTGTGCGGGCGCAATTCAATTAGCT
>JAHEGY010000166.1:3308-7231 GCA_024644875.1 Cyclobacteriaceae bacterium | reverse complement strand
AACAAAATGAATTTTGATTTTGCAATATCTATATGGATTTTGAGCCAATCCGGATTGCAAATGCCTGAAAAGAAGATTGTGCCGGCAATATAGCCGGTGTAATTGCCTAAGTTGTTGGTAGAAGATTTGAAGAAAAATAAAAGGGCCATAAATCCAAAATTGAAAAATTATATTTCATAAATTATTAATTATATTAAAGTAATATAAAGAAACGCGATAATTAAGATCTAATTGATTTTTACCCGAATAATATCAACAGATATTTTTTATTCCATAATTAGATGGGCAAAACTATCATTTTTGGTTATTGCAACTTTCTGGACAAATTCTTTTGCTCAGGAACTGGAACCAAGAGCGCTGACAAACGTACCCTTAGGAATGAATTTTGCGTTGCTGGGATATGGATATACCCAGGGCAATATTTTATTAGATCCGGCTGTACCTATTGAAGATTTGGATGCCAAATTACATACAGTCCTGGGTGCATACCTTAGATCTATAAAAATCTTTGGACTAGCCGGAAAAGTTGATGTGGTTGTTCCATGGGCATCAGGAGACTGGACTGGTTATTATACGGGAATTGACACATCCCGATCTGTAAGTGGAATGGGTGATTTGCGTGTTCGTCTTTCCGTGAATTTTCTGGGTGCACCCCCATTAATAGCAGGGAAATTTAGAGACTATAAACCAAGTAAAATATCCGGTATAAGCTTACAGATAATTGCACCTACCGGTCAATACGATCCGGATCGATTGATCAACCTGGGATCAAACCGTTGGGTATTTAAGCCACAATGGGGATTTGCGAGATACCTTGAGAAGTGGATCATAGAGACCTATTTAAGTGCCCGGTTTTTTACAACAAACAATAATTTTTACGGTGGTCAGGAATTAAAACAAAAACCATTAGGCGCTATAAAAATTCATGCCATCCGGTCATTTCCGAGGAAATGGTGGCTGGCTGTAAATGCAGGATATGGTTTTGGTGCCAGGACAATTCTAAACGATGAAAAAATGGACACGCGTATTTCCACACTTCGATTCGGGATCGTTTTAGCAATTCCTATTGGGCAGCATCATACACTCAGACTAGACGGAACTACCGGCGTACGTCTTGAAAAGGGTTCTGATTTTAATGCCATCTCAATGATTTATCAATATCGATGGATCAAAAAGAAATAATAACCTACGTTTGTCTCCTATAATTGAACGATATCCCGGCTAGTGGTTTGAGCATCCACGACGGCGATGGCCGACATGTTTTCAATTTCACGTACTGAGCTTCCCATCTGCATCACATGAATCGGCTTTCGTATCCCCACCATAATTGGGCCAATCACTTCTGCTTCGCCAATTTCCTGCATCATCTTATAGGCAATATTCCCTGCACTCAGGTTCGGGAAGATGATGGTATTCACCTCATGATCTTTAAGCTTGGTAAATGGAAATTTTTCCATTCTCAATTCATTGTTAAAAGCATAATTAGCCTGCATTTCGCCATCAACGATCAGGTCAGGATAATCCCGGTGCAGTATTTCGACTGCTTCTTTTGCCCTTGCAGGGCTTCCTTCCCGAACACCTCCAAAATTGGAATAGGAAACAATCGCAATTTTGGGAACCATATTGAATTTTCTTACCTCATTGGCGGTTAAAAGGGTGGTGTCCGCAATTGTTCTTGCCTCGGGCCGGATATTTACCGTAGTGTCAGCAAAGAAGAAAGGACCCTTCTTGGTCATCACGATGTACATCCCAGCAATGTGGTTCAGGCTGTTATTAGTGCCAACGATCTGAAGTGCCGGTTTTATAGTATCGGCATATTTAGTTGCAAAACCACAGAGAAATCCATCAGCCTCCCCTGTTTCCACCATCATAACACCAAAATAGTTCCGGTTATACATCAGGTCATAAGCGTCCTGATACGTTAAACCTTTTCTCTGTCTTTTTTTGAAAAGTATCTCGGCATATCCTTCAATGCGTTTCGCTTCCTTATTTGATCGGTTGTCTATGATCGGGATACCGGTTATGTCGACCTGGTTTTCTTCAGCAATTCGTAATATCTCCTCTTTATTGCCAAGCATTATTGGATCAGCAATACCCTCCAGTTTAACTACCTGAACTGCTTTTAATACATTATAGTGGTTAGCATCCCCGAAAAGAATTCGTTTGGGATTTTGCCGTGCTTTGATGCGAATGCTCTTGATCAACTGGTTGTAAAGGCCCATACGCTTCATCAGTTCAATTTTGTAGGCATCCCAGTCTTTGATCTTATGTCTAGCAACACCTGTTTCAATAGCCGCCTTCGCAACTGCGGGCGTAATGGTTGATATCAACCTGGGATCAAGTGGTTTAGGTATAATATATTCCTTCCCGAATACGAGGTTTTTACTTTTATACGCCAGGTTAACGGTTTCCGGGACTTCTTGTTTTGCCAATTCAGCCAGGGCATAGACCGCTGCCTTTTTCATTTCCTCATTAATAGATTTGGCCTTTACATCAAGTGCACCGCGGAATATGAAGGGAAATCCCAGGACGTTGTTCACCTGATTGGGGTAATCCGACCTTCCGGTTGCCATGATCACATCATCCCTGGCATCAGTTGCATCTTCATAAGATATTTCCGGATCCGGGTTTGCCATAGCAAATACGATGGGATCTTTAGCCATGGATTTCAACATTTTCTTAGATACCAAACCTGCTTTAGAAAGACCCAGGAATACATCCGCCCCCTTAAGGGCATCTTCCAGGGTTTTAAGTTTAGTCTTTCTTGCGAATTCTTGTTTATATTTATTCAGATCAGTCCGGTCAACTGATATCACGCCTTTGCTATCCAGCATAAACAGATTTTCGGATTTTACGCCCAGACTGATATAAAGTTTGGAGCAGGATATCCCTGAAGCCCCGGCCCCATTTACAACTACCTTTATATCTTCAATCTTTTTCCCATTCAGCTCCAGGGCATTCAATAATCCGGCAGCTGAGATGATGGCCGTACCATGCTGGTCATCATGAAATACAGGAATGTCCAGTTCCTTTTTTAGCCGCTCTTCTATCTCAAAACATTCGGGTGCTTTTATGTCCTCCAGGTTGATGCCGCCAAATGTAGGAGAAATTGCTTTGATGGTCTCGATCATATCTTCTACATCTTTGCGGTCGATCTCGATATCAAAAACATCTACATCAGCAAATACTTTAAACAACAATCCCTTACCTTCCATAACAGGTTTACCAGCGGCTGCACCTATATCACCAAGTCCCAGTACTGCAGTGCCATTGGAAATCACAGCGACAAGGTTGCTCTTAGCCGTATATTTATACACATCATCCGGTGTTTCGGCGATCTTTTTGCAGGGCTCTGCAACGCCCGGGGAATATGCCAGTGACAGGTCATATTGTGTACTGTACGGCTTGGTCGGTATAACTTCAATTTTTCCAGGTCTTCCAGTTTCATGATAAACCAAAGCATCTTTATTGATCTGATTAGCCATTGTATCTATTGTTTAGGTTCGAATAATCTAAGATTAGCACAAAAAATGAGCATAAAAAACATAGCATGAACATTCATTATTAATCCCTAATATTCACCTTCAATTTATTAAAAAAATATCAAAAAAACCGGCATTAACGGGAGTCATTTTTATAAAAATGAAAATATTTTGGATTGTTTTTATCAATTCGATATTCGATATCTATTTTAATACAACCTTTACAGATCAAAACTCTTTGAGTTCGTTAATATTTATCCCTTTCACGTTTAATTCTCATCAAATGCTTCGGAATTTCCGTATTATTCATAATCTTAGATCAATGGATAAGTCCAAAAGCAATAATCTCTTTAAGGATAAAAATATTTATATCATTTTCAGTATTACTTTACTGGCGATCATGGGTGTGGCGAGTCTTACACCAGCATTTCCGGAGATCAT
>JAHEGY010000166.1:0-3208 GCA_024644875.1 Cyclobacteriaceae bacterium | reverse complement strand
AACACCTGGGTATCCATCAATAAAAGGGATGTCTGGGCGCTGTTTTTTATCAACATCCTCGTTTTTATCATACTCTATGGATCATTGCTTACTTTTTTTCCGCTGTTTCTCGAAGAGAATTTCCAGGCCAATGCTTTCCAGATCGGCATGACCATGTCGGTGATGTCGGTCATTACTGCCTTTATATCAGCACAGCTGGGAAAACTGAGCCGTAGGTTCAGCTCCAGAACTTTACTGATCTACAGCGCTATATCCTATCTCCTATCCATGCTGATCATTCCTGTTTCAAATTCCTGGACATTGATCCTATTGGCCATAATATTTTTTGCCCTTGGGCATGGTTTATTACTACCTAACATTTTTAATTTGCTGGTCGGATATGCTACCATTAATGAGCGGGCAGGATTCATGTCCATAAACAGTATGGTATTACGTATCGGCCAGACGGTTGGGCCCCTATTCGTTGCGCTGGTATACAGTTTGGGTGGACTAAATGCTACATTTATTGCTGGTGCAGGTGTAGCCGGTTTGATGATCCTTATTATATTAACTATGATATCAAAAAGCAAATAATTATGAATTGTAACAACCGAGCCTTAAAGATTTGTCTATATTCTGTGGCCATTTTAAGCCTTTGTATTACACTGAATTCATGTACCCAGAATTCAAAGAAGATCATTGAGATCAGAGGAATCTACGGGAATCCAAAACCCTTCTGGGATAAAGGAATGAACCTTCCGGCACTCGGTGTTAATGCTATATTTGTTCATAGTGGTTCAATAAATCACGACATGATGGAAAAGGCCAGGTCAGAAGGCTTAAAGATCTATGCCGAATTTGCCACACTAAATGGTAAGAATTATGTTCAGGACCACCCGGAAGCCTGGGCCATCAATGAAAAAGGGGTTAGGGTGGAAGCTGCTTCCTGGTTTATGGGGGTTTGCCCTACTGAACCGGGATTCAAAAAATACCGCATGAATCAATTAAGGGATCTATTAACCCGATATGACCTGGATGGTGTATGGATGGATTATGTACACTGGCACGCTCAGTTTGAAGAACCTGAACCTATTCTTCCGGAAACCTGTTTCTGTGATCATTGCCTGAATAAATTTGCAAAAGATTCAAAGATAAGCATACCAGAAGGATCCACGGCCGAAAGAGCCAAGTGGACCCTGGAAAATGTAGACCCTGAGTGGAGGGACTGGAGGTGCCAGGTTATAAAAGAATGGGCTACTGATATGAGACTAGTTATCCAGGATGTAAAACCAGGGGCCTTACTGGGTCTTTATCATTGTCCATGGAATGATTCTGAATTTGATGGTGCCAGAAGGCGGATCCTTGGACTTGACTATGACATGCTGAAAGAGGTAATTGATGTATTTTCACCAATGGTTTATCATGGAAGGATGGGGCGTGATCCGGAGTGGGTAGCAGAAAATATCAACTGGTTCTGTGACCGGCTGGAGATAAATTATGATTCCTATCCAAAAGTATGGCCGATCGTTCAGGCTCATGACGATCCGGCAAAAATAAGTGGTGAAGAGTTTGAAATGGTGTTAAAAGGTGGATTATCCGCCAGTTCAACCGGCGTAATGATGTTTACTACGTATTCGGTTGCTCAGGATACAGTTAAAACTGAAATAATGAATAATTTATATAATGATCTTAAAAGGGATCATTTGCCATAGCTCAAATCAAACAAGTCCCTAATATAATATAAATACAACCTGTAAAATCAATTTAGAATTGTCCTAGGATTTGTTATTGGAATGATAAATGAGGGCTTCCAGAACAGGGATCATTTCAATATTATACACATTTACTGAATCAGGGGTTTTCAAAATAACAGGTGAAAAATTCATAATTCCTTTAATTCCACAATTTACCAACTCATGACATACTTCCTGTGCTGCAATGGCTGGTACAGCCAGAACAGCGGTTGTCACTTTAAACATTTTAATAACCTCCTGAAGCATTTCCATCCTGTAGATCGGAACATTATATTTTCTCTTTAGTTTGACAGGATCAATATCAAATACTGCAGCAATCTTGATGTTATGTTTTTCAAATCCGGTGTAGTTGATCAGAGCTTCGCCAATATTTCCTGAACCAACAATAATAATATGATCTGTAACATCCTTTTCGAAGATCTCATTGATCTTCTCCAGTATTTCATTGATGTTATAACCTCCCTTTTTATGTCCTGAAATTTTAAATTTTGAGAAATCTTTGCGGATCTGTTCAGAGCTTAGTCCACTCTCTTTGGCAATTGTATAGGAAAAAGTAGTATCCCAGCCAAATCTCTTGAATTTCTCAAGGCACATCCGGTATCTGAGCAATCTGCGTATAGTATCGCTTATTGGCATGTTAAAATTTAAAGAAATGTAAAAAAAAATTCAAGACAATCAAAGTAAAAAGATGAGTTCTGAAGGATATCGATCGATTCCCATACAATATTATTTGTTCGATTACCTGCTTCCAAAGCCTTTTAATTCTTCCTCTGCCTCCATTTTACGGATCTTTGCCTGATTTGATCATTGCAAATTTATATTCGTCGGAGAATACGTTGTACTCCCAACGATGAAGCATATCTTATTTTTACATAGAATACCATTGGTCAAATATCACAAAGTATTATACGCTTCCATAGGCGAATAAGTCCAGGCCAGTTCGAGATAACACGAAGGTATTCAAACATGGATATAGGGTTCAGAACTGCTTCCTGGACACCCATGGAAAAATATGCATTCCCCTTATCCTGTGTGCAATATTAATAAAGGATCTCAAACTGATGCTTAAAAAAGATTGGCCTCAATGGCTATCAGCCATTCCTGAATCCATCAATAATCCATAAGATTACAAAGACAATCCCCCACCAGACAATGAAGGATAGGAAGAAGAATATCAGAGTGTCCTCTAGTGCCCATTCATTAAGAAAGGTCTTTGGATTCAATAATCCTGTGACCACGATGGCAAAAAGGATTCCGGCTTCCCAGATGAACAATTTCCAGCTAAGGCGTAGTCTACTGTAAAGTTTTATCATAGTTTATCGTTCACTGACAGTAAAAGTATTCGAAATTAATTAAAGATATTGAATTCTTCAATCAGATCAATTAACAATTAATTTAATCGGGATTGAATACCAATCATCAGGGTTTACATCAAATGAAATACTTTGCTCCGTTAAATATTATTATGTCGGTCG
>JAHEGY010000081.1:21026-23011 GCA_024644875.1 Cyclobacteriaceae bacterium | reverse complement strand
TGAAGTCGTCGTTGAAAAAGCTCAGGACGGTTTGCACATCCTTGGTAACAAGGATATTATTAAATGCATTATTCAGGGATTGAACCAGTGCGACCAATTCCTGTTCTTCTGCAGTAGGCTTTTTAGTAACAGGTTTTGTTGAATTTTTCAAGGTCTGATACTGGCCTGAAAGTTGATCGTATTTATCGGTAGATTCGTCCAAGTGGGTTTGCAGATCACTGACAAGACTTTCCAGGTCTGCATTTTCTGCGCTCAATTCATCAATAGTCACTTGCATTTCAGCAGTTTTATTGGTGCAACTGTTAAAGATGAAAACAGAAAAGAGAAGAATAGCTGATAGAATCTTAAGATTTTTCATAGTCGTTCGATTTTTGATTTAATGATTTTATTATAATTGATTATTGGTCTTATTGAGAACAAATATTCCAGGATTTTTGTTAAGGAATTTAATAAATTATTAATACCGGAAGTATTATTAAATTAACCGGAGGAATTCTGTGGTATATTCTTCTAACCCTTCAAAGCTATGTTTTTTTACTGGAACTTTATCAATCTCCAGTAAATTTCTAAAATCTTTAGGATGCTTTAGTTCAAGGGCAGCTTTACCCAACAATGCGGCACCAAAAGAAGTGGCTTCTTTTAGGTCAGTAAGGAAAACATCTGAATCCGGATAAAAACCTCCCACTAAAATGTTATACGCTTCATTATTTGAAAATCCACCCTCCGTATATATGGGTAAACCATTTTGTATATCTACCCGGTCAAGTGAAACTTTAGTCTGTATGGCAAGAGAGAGGTTCAATACGGCAAAAGCCGTTTGGGGATCCTGAAAGCATAAAGGGATCATTTTTCCGCTTTTAATATCTTCATAGTGGTATGTTATACCATCCTCAATCACCCTCGGGCTGGATTGTGGGAACTGACCTGTTCCCCTGGTTATCCCAGGAAAGATAAAACAATCCTTCCGGGAAATGATCTTCTCATATAATGAAGCATCGAAGGTACAATGTTCATCTGCCTTGCCCTGGATAAGACTATCATATGCCTCAAATTCAAGGCCTCCCATGAAAATTGCAGTTTTTATAGGCGAATTGAAGGCACTGAGGTTATAAAATACCACCTTACCGAGTTCATCTTCGTTAAAATGGACTTTTTCACTTTCGTGCATGATCACACACCAGGTACCGGTTGAGTTCAAAATGAAGTCCTTTCCCTCAGAGGAAATTATATGTGGTAAAAATGAAGCATTTGAATCATGAATCCCGGTGGTCACAATCGTATCCGGTGAAAGTCCTGTTTCATCAGCAACCTGTTTGGTAATATTACCCACTGTATCCCATGGCTTCAGAAGCTTTTCCGGGAGTTTGTCCCTGATATTGAGTTTATCTACCAACCCTGACCATTTATTTTCCCTGAAATTCCATAAATAGGTGTGGCAACCTACATAGGTTGGTTCAGCCGAGGCTATTCCGGTTAATGTATAGCTGAAGTATTGCGGGAGATTAAGGATGTGTTTTACCCGATTGAATTGATCTCCAAAGATTTCTTGAACATATTTAATCCCTTTCCCCACATTTAAAAGCACATTGAAATCTGGTGTACACGTTTGATCCTGCAATGCTTTTCTTGATCCCATTTCCATGAAAAATGCTTCATGAAATGCCTCTCCGGGATCAGTGGTATAAGAAAGTTCCGGGATGGCAAGATCACCATTGTCATCAATACAGGTAAAAGTAGCCCCATGAGCAGAGATCGATATGACTTTTATGTTAAAGTCAGGTGCGTTATTCTTCAGGCTTGCAATGATCCATCTCTCTATTTCCTGTATACTATCATGCTTGAGATCTCCTTCTGAATATTCTTCTATCTTGGTCTTTTCTATTTTCAGGATATTTAAACCGGGATCATAAATAAGAAGTTTTTTATTGGTTTTGCCAATATCAAATACAGCGATATGATAACTTTCCATGATTTATGATTTTTTC
>JAHEGY010000081.1:0-20926 GCA_024644875.1 Cyclobacteriaceae bacterium | reverse complement strand
TATCTTGGTCTTTTCTATTTTCAGGATATTTAAACCGGGATCATAAATAAGAAGTTTTTTATTGGTTTTGCCAATATCAAATACAGCGATATGATAACTTTCCATGATTTATGATTTTTTCGATACGCACATGGGTCAACTCACTCCACGCCTGGGTTTCCCCCGGACTATCACCGGGTTTCCCCCGGACCATCTGCAGCCCTTTAAGACTTTTCCTGAGTTTCCCCGGGTTTTACTTATATTCCTTTAAATAAGCCAGGACCTGCTCATATACATTGTCACCTGTAAAACCAAATTTCTCATCCAGCACTTTATATGGCGCAGAATATCCAAAATGATCAAGCCCGAACACCTTGCCTTTCGGACCAACCAGTCCCCTCAGGGTTACCGGTAAGCCTGCGGTCATTCCAAACGTTGGGATATTCCCCGGAAGTACCTTATCCTGGTATTCCTCCGTCTGAAGCCGGAACAAACCTTCAGAAGGCGCTGAAACCACCCTTATATTCAAGGATTCATTGCTTTTCAACTTTTCTGCTCCATCAATCAAAGTAGAAACCTCAGATCCGTTGCCAACGAGAATAACATCAGGTGTGCCACTAGTATCCTGAACGATATAAGCGCCTTTTGAGGCATTAAGTGCATCTTCAAACCTGGACGAACCATTGGATGGCAGATCCGGAATGCCTTGCCTTGATAACAGTAATGCAGTGGGTGTTTCTGTATTTTCCAGGGCGATCTTCCAACAAACAGCAGTTTCTTTTGCATCAGCAGGTCGCAATACCAGGAGGCTGGGTTCTCCGGCATGATTTTTCAGCTGCTCCAGTAACCTGGCCTGTGCCTCCTGCTCTACAGGCTGGTGGGTTGGGCCATCCTCTCCAACCCGGAATGCATCGTGCGTCCAGACATATTTTACAGGTAATTTCATTAAAGCAGCCAGCCTTACCGCTGGTTTCATGTAGTCCGAGAAAACAAAGAAAGTTCCGCATACGGGAATTACTCCGCCATGCAAAGCCATACCATTGGCGATAGCCCCCATCGTAAGTTCTGAGACACCTACCTGTAAGAAAGATCCTGAAAAATCACCTTTCTTAAAGGGTGTGGTTTTCTTGAGGAATCCATCGGTATTATCACTGTTGGAAAGGTCAGCGGATGCTACGATCATATTTTCCACCTGATCAGCATAAGTTGCCAGGACGGCTTTTGAGGCAGCCCTTGTCGCTATTCCCTCACCCATTTCAATTGCATCATAATCGATTTCAGGTGTTTGAAGCGTGAAGAATCTATCAAATTTTTCAGCCAGTGCAGGATTTTTGTTTCTCCACTTTTTCTCTTCGGATTTGTGTTCAGCAGCATCCTCCGTCTTTTTCCGTATTATTTCTTTATAGTGTTCCTTAATGATCTCGGGTACCTCAAAGGGATCCCCGGTATTGCCACCCAGGTTCTCAATGGTCTTATCGAAGGAGGCTCCGGCTTTTGATAAAGGCATGCCATGTGTAGAAACCTGTTTTTCATATTTTTCATCATTCTCGGTTAAAGCCCCTTTGCCCATGATGGTTTTCCCTATGATAAGTGTGGGTTTTTCTTTTTCATTGATCCCCTGATTCAGGGCATTCCGAATCTGGTCCTGATCATTTCCATTGATCATAACGACCTTCCAGCCCCAGCTTTCATATTTTCTGGCGGTATCCTCATTAGATACAACATCCGTAGTAGAAGATAATTGAATATCGTTAGAGTCATAAAATACAATAAGATTGTTAAGCCCTAAAAATCCGGCAATCCGTCCCGCACCCTGTGATATTTCTTCCTGTATTCCTCCATCCGAGATAAAGGCGTAGATCCTGTGTGATAGCCAGTCTCCGAACCGTGCCTGCAGGAATTTTTCAGTAATAGCAGCACCAACAGCAAATACATGGCCCTGGCCAAGCGGTCCTGAAGTGTTTTCCACCCCTTTATTGATATTTAATTCAGGATGACCAGGAGTGCGACTACCCCATTGTCTGAAATTCATGAGATCATCTTTAGAGAATACCCCGAACATATGAAGGATACCATACAGCATGGGCGACATATGACCCGGGTCCAGGAAAAAACGGTCCCTGTTAACCCAGGACAGATCTTTAGGATCAAAATTCAAAAATTCCGTGTAAAGTACATTGATAAAATCCGCTCCGCCCATGGCGCCTCCGGGATGGCCGGATTTGGCCTTTTCAACCATAGCTGCGGACAAAGCACGTAGTGTATTGGATGCCTTATTGATGATCTTTGGGTTCATAGAAAAAGTATTTTTTATGGTAAAAATGAATATTCAGCAAGGGAAACAAATCTAATTTTTTATTTATAGATAATCCCCATTTTCAAGTAGATATTTTTCCGCTTCGACTGACCATAATCCGTCATTTTTATCGCATATATCTGCCAGTCCGGCAAACAGGGGATTCCCCTTGGCCTTGCTGCAGAAATCGGATATGGCCGTCAACTCAAGCTTGATATTGGTGTATATCAGTTTCTTGCCCCCTGGTATATCGGGGAGGTTTTTAGTGGCTTCGATCACGGAGTCCAGACCGCCAATATGTGTGATTAAAATCTCAGGGCTCAGTAATCCTTCAGACATCATTTCCAGGGATTCTATCATGTCATCGGTATTCCCGCCACTGGTGCCTACAATATGGGTGGATATATAGTGCGCATTATAAAAATTTATCTCAGCGCTGAACTTCGTATCTGATGGGCCGGCAAAGAAATTCAGGCAACCGTCCCTTCCCAGTATGGCATCGGCATCTTCAATCAGCTTTTTCACCGGCGCAAATACAAGCACATCGTCGTATCCTTCACCTCCTGTGAGATTCCTCAAATGCGTTACAGGATCTGGGACTTCAGATGTGTTCAGATATTGCAATTCGACTCCATATTTTTGAGCCTCTTCGGGAGATAGTATCTTCTCGGCCCTGTCAAGCCGTGCCTGATCGATGTCGGTCACCACCAGGAACGACGGTCTGCGGTCACAGTGAATTATATAGTCTATGGCTGCGAGTCCCATAGGTCCGACACCGGCCATGATGGCCATTTTACCACCCTCGATAATCCCCATTTCGTGCTTATAGACCCCAGGTTTTGTATGATAATGTGCATGAAAAGTGCCGGCCACACAGGAATAGGGTTCTGATAGTGAGGCTGGGAAGAATCCTTCCCCGTCATATGCCAGCAGGCAATTGATTTCCATGACCTGGCTGGGAATGATGACATACGTAGCATCACCGCCGATATATTTAAAACTGTACCCGGGGGCATCCAGGCTGCCTTTATAATTGAGGTTCGGCTGAATGGAGAATTTAGATCCAACTTTGAACTGGTCCTTCCATTTATGGCCTACCTCAACAATTTCTCCTGAAAATTCATGTCCTATGATAACCGGATTATGTAACACATCATCGGGGACACGTTTATGATCTTCTCCCTGTTTTGTGGCTTTGAATGACGACATACACAAACTATCTGAAACGACCTTTGCCAGGATCTCGTCGTCTCTGATCTCTGGCAGGTCAAATGACTCTAATCTCAGATCGTTTTTTCCATAAAGCCTTACCGCGTGGGTTTTCATCTATTTAAATTTTAATTTAACATGATCTGACCGCCGGTTACAGGCAAAGCCTGCCCTGTCTCATATTCCTGTTCGATCAGATAAAATATTCCCTTTATAATATCTTTTGGCTGGCACCCGCGTTGCATGGGTACCTTTCCTTCGTAGAATTTCTTTACATCGTCCAGGTTCTTTGCGCCGGGTACTTTACCGGTTTTGAGGTATTGTGCAAAAAGGCCTGTCTTTGGATCTGACCATAGTGGACCCTCGAAATAATTTCCCGGACAGATGGCGTTGACTTTTATCCTGGAAGGGATCAATTCCAGCGCGAAGGATTGTGTAAGCCCGATAGAACCGAATTTACTTCCGGCATAGGCAAAATTCTTATTGCTGCCCTGAAGCCCCGACTTGGAATTGATCTGTATGATGTCCATGAACATATTTCCATTGTAAGCATGCTGGGTTTTCATTACCGTACTGCAGTATTTCGAGCATATGAAAAATCCCTTGTAGTTCACATCGGTTACAAAATCAAAGGTCTTCTCATGCATATCTGCAAGACTGCCTGCCTTAAGAACACCAGCATTACTGATCAGAACGTCCAGTCCGCCGAATTCTTTAACTGCAGTTTGTACCATATTTTTTACCGATATGGCGTTGGTAACATCCGTCTGGACGAAAGCAACGTGTTTTTTCCCTTTTTCAGCATTGATATCATCTGCCGTTTTTTTCCCTTTTTCAGGGTTGTTATCGGCTATGACAATATATGCCCCCTCGTCAACCAGTTCTTCAACGATGCCCTTCCCAAAACCCTGGGCACCCCCGGTAACAATGAAAACTTTGTTCAAAGCCCTGCCTGCCCTTAGCGGGTCCTCATCAACCTGCATGGTAGACCCCTTTAGTAATTGATCGATATAATGGTTGGCGGATTCCCATGAATTTCCGACACCCAATATGCCTGTCTTTTCAAGGCAAATCAACCCTTTGTTGAATCCGCTGATCTCTTTTTCTTTTATGAAATTTTTGATGGTTAAAGTACTGTCCTTTGATATGGGAACGAATATACCAGGTTCTCCATTTAAGGCTTTCAGGAACCTTTTGCTGTCAGCTACTATGGCATCAAGTGTCCTGGAATTCTTAAAAGTAATGATCGGACTTGCCTTTGAATACGTTAATAAGGCCCTTATAGCAGGTATGATCTCTGTGAGACGTGAAGATTTATTCTTAGATTTCATACTTATTTTTTTATTTTTTAATAAAATGACGGATTACCGCATTGCCGATCGCGATAAAATCGTCCTGCTTTTCTAACCTTGGGAATCCCTCAGGAGTCAGGTAACCCGGCTTTCCTTTGGCGACGAAATACTGGTGCGCTGCAATCACGCAAGTACTTTGATAGTTGACGGCAATAAGGTCTTTGTCGAGCGGTACATTATTCCTGCATGCTACTTTCAATGGAGCCGGGTCAGGGGTGTTGTGTTCTGTACCGAAAGTGATTATAAATCCCTTTTCACTGAAAACCGAAACAAACTCTTTGACGATCGAAAAGTCATTCCTTCCCGGTATCAGTTCAACCGCAAAAACCCGGTTTTTAGTCAGGCTTTTTAAAAGTTCAGGAAAATCTTTTTCGAAATCAGTATAATTTCCGGCAGCGTCATCCAGCAGTACAGGATAGCATGGTATACCTTGAGCTCCGAGTATTATTTCCTTTATCTCTGTTAGGGAGAGAAATGCATCATTGTCTTCTTCAACAAAGGCTACGCCGCCCTTTTTCAGTAGCTTACTGCGGAGTTCATTGTCCAGATCACCCGGTTTGTCAATATCGACTGTACTGTTCTTACCACCATATAACTTTTTCAGAAATGTCTCCTTGCCCTTTGCAGATTTGTAATGACCAGTTATTTTAATTCGTAAGGCTTTAGCCAGATGTCTTTCTCTAACCAGGCCTCTTGTATATTCTGCCTGGATTTCCTTGAAGTCAAGGCTGAATGGGGATTTTATTTTCTTCAGGTGCTTGTTCAATAAAACCACCATTTCTTCTGTTTGCTTCAGGCTGTTTTGAATGACAGATTCAAGGATCTCCCGGTTTGCTTCTGATAAATTAGCAGGAAATGATAATCCTTTACCACAGAAATACACCCGGCCCGGATTATTCGGGTCATTGATGAGAATTCCCTTTTTCTGCTCTTCCTTCATAAGACCCATGAATTCAATATTGAATAGGGGAAATTTCTTGTGCTCATAGGCCAGGCGGTTAAACTCGTCATAGCCTTCCATAGTAATGAAATCATTTATACCTAGGGCATCTATACCTTCTTTATTTGCCTGATTAAATATCTCAGTCATATTATTAAATGCACTGAAAGAGTAGGGGGTATGAAAATGGTTATTAACAAGCAAGGGAGGGTCTGCAAAAGGATTAAAATATTCTTCAAGTAAAGTTTCTTCGTCAGGGAGATCTCTAAGGTATTGCATGCTTCAGTATTTGTTTAATCTTGATAAAACCTCAATATTATAATTTTTTGATAAAGTAAATACATCTGAATGAATTACAGGATCAAATCCGCATATATTTTCAAGAATATGATTGATGCCGGATTGGGCAAACAATTCTGAGAAACGAAGGTCGCTGGGATACATCAAACCCTTTTCATCTTTTGCTCTGAAATACATTCCATAGACGAGTGCCTTCAGGATGTTGGAATACGGCATGTTCAGATCCAGGGCCTGATGTATAGCGCCTGCAAGGCGATCATCCCTGCCCAGTTTGCGATGCAGGTCCATTCCTACACGGAAAATGGTATCACCGAGGCTTTTGTTCCGGAAGCGGACTATCAGGTCATCGACATGTTCAGAGATATCGGAATCAGAAAATTCTCCCGGATATAATTCCTGTAGAATACTTCCGGATTGTAACATGGTATCCCTGGTAAATAACCTGATCTCTTCATCGGCTAATATTTCATAGAGATAAATCATTTCCGGGTATTTAAGAAATCCGGAATAAGCAGCTGTGGCATGGCCCAGGTTATGAATGAATGATTTTCTGTCAACCCATGCCACCATGTTTTCCCTGGGCGCTAAACCCCGTATGTCAGGCAGCTTATTTTTAAATCCTTTTTTATCGAGGATAAGGGTATTGTAGGGTTCGGCAAATACCTGTGTGATGTCCTTTTCCATATCAGCACGGGTCATGATAGGCACCATTTTACCGATACTGGTTTCTATCAGGCCAAGGTAAGTACGGATATTATAAGCAGGAATATACTTTTCAAGATGTTCTTTAAAAAATGCAGATGCATTTCGGAGGTTCTCAGCAATTATGATATCTACCGGGTGATGTTTGCCTTTGGCCAGCCGTCTTTTGATACCTTCGGCGATGACGGGAATTACCTCCGTCAGGTTTTCATTTCCAACGGCAGTGGCCACATATGATACATCCATCAATTCATTATAGATCGCATTATGATCGGAGAGAAGTAATCCTCTTACATTTTTGATTACCAGGGTTTCATCTCCCTCATCTGATCTTATCAGGACCGGATAAGATCTTTTATCATTCAGGGCTTTGATCAGATCCCTGTTAACATCCACAAATACCACTTCGTAGCCGCCCCGGCTAAACAGCTGGCCTATAAATGACCGACCGATCTTTCCTGCACCAAATAATAGTATTTTCTTCAACTAAATACCCTTTTTCGCTCTGTCGAGTTTTTCCCTGTTGCTGAGATCATGAGAGTTCTCATGATCTTTCAAAGGCAGAATTTTCTGATGAATAGCATCGATTATCCAGCTTTCCTGCGGGAAGAAATACTCCTCCATTTCATAGGGTGGTGTTATCCAGTTCCTGGAGCCTACTACTACCGGAGGGGCATCCAGATAGTCAAAGGCAAATTCAGTAATATTTGCCGCCATATCCTTCAATATAGAACCCCGTTCACAAGCATCGCTGACAAGCAGTATCCGTCCAGTTTTTTTAATGGAATCGACCACCAGGTCATAATTAAATGGCACAATACTTCTTGCATCTATTATCTCTGCAGAAATATTATATTTCTTTTCCAGGATATCAGCTACTTCAGTTGTTTTATAAAGGGTAGCGCCTATAGACAAGATGGTGATGTCTTCTCCCGGTTTTTTAATATCAGGTTCTCCCAATTCAATTTCATAGTATCCCTCGGGTACGCCTTCCTTGTGGAATAGTTCGGGGATATCATAAATACGCTGACTTTCAAAGAATATCACAGGGTCTGAGCCCTGCAGGGCAGCATTCATTAATCCTTTAGCATCATATGGGGTAGCCGGAAACACGACTTTAAGACCCGGGATATGGGACACGATCGATGTCCAGTCCTGGGAATGCTGTGCCCCGTATTTGGATCCAACCGAAACCCTGAGTACCACCGGCATCTTGATGTATCCACCGCTCATGGCCTGCCATTTTGAGAGCTGGTTAAAGATCTCATCACCTGCCCGGCCCAGGAAATCGCAGTACATCAGTTCGGGGATGGCACGACCGCCGCACATTCCGTATCCTGTGGCTACACCAACAATGGCTCCTTCCGATATCGAAGCATTGAAAAGGCGGTTATAGGGTAAAGCTTCCGTCAGTCCACGGTAAACTGCAAAAGCGCCTCCCCAGTCCCTGTTTTCCTCTCCAAATGCCACCAGGGTAGGATCTTTATAATACCTGTCGAAAATAGCTTCGAAAACACCGTCACGGAAATTGTATGCCTTGATCTTTGGCACCGGTTTACCATTTTTAATGCCAAACCTCTCCTTCTTTTTTATCTGCTGGACACGGGGATTTTCCTCCTGCTTATGATATGTTTCCGGTTTCCTTTCATCGAAACGCTCGATAGATTGGTTGGTAAACATATAATCCCCGATAG
Organism: Cyclobacteriaceae bacterium; assembly: GCA_024644875.1. Classification (GTDB taxonomy): domain Bacteria; phylum Bacteroidota; class Bacteroidia; order Cytophagales; family Cyclobacteriaceae; genus JAGTVG01. Next base: position 12,454 of record JAHEGY010000081.1, on the reverse strand, counting down.
CATTCGGATTCTCAAACAGGTTCAGGCGGGGTGAAATGTCATCGTTCCCAGCAAGTCTGAGGATCTTCTCAGTTCGGCTTACAATAATATCCTTGATGTTGTCTAATGTGATCTGTTCCGTAATACCGGCATCGATAAGTTTCTGGCCATAGGCTATGATGGAATCTTCCTGGTTCCAGGCTTCTATTTCTTCTTTTGAGCGGTAGGAGGAGGCATCTGAGGGGCTATGTCCGCTGATCCTGTAGGTCAGCGTATCCAGCAGTACCGGCCCTTTCTTTTCTTTAAGAATCTTCATCTTTCGCTCAAAGACATCGATTACTGCCAACGGATCATAGCCATCCACGCGTTCTGCATGCATCTGGTCAGGATTTACACCGGCACCTATTCTGGCCAGTATATTGTATCCCATGGTTTCCCCGCAGGTCTGTCCACCCATGCCATACTGGTTATTCATAAAATTGAATATCAAAGGCAATCCACCCTGGTATTTTCCTTCCCATAGTTGGGTATATTGATCCATGGTGGCAAAGGCGATCCCTTCCCATACCGGTCCACATCCCATGGAAGCATCCCCGATATTAGCAACCACGATGCCTTTCTGCTGATTTACTTTCTTAAATAAGGCGCCCCCAACAGATATGTCCCCGGAGCCACCCACGATGGCATTGTTCGGATATATGCCAAATGGCGTGAAGAAGGCATGCATCGATCCGCCCATTCCTTTATTGAATCCATTTTCCTTTCCAAATATCTCAGCCAGGGTGCCATAAAGCAGAAAATTAATTGCCAGCTCTTTTATGCTGCCTTTATGATCTTTTTCAACTATTCTCAGGCAATCCCCGTTGAAATAGTTTTTCATGATATTCATCAGCTGGTCATCTTCCATTTTCTCTATGACCGACAAGCCTTTAGCCAGTATCTCACCATGACTTCGGTGGGAACCAAAAATGTAATCGTTTTCATCCAGGAGGAAAGCCATACCTACGGCGGCGGCTTCCTGCCCGATCGACAGGTGGGCAGGACCCGGATGGTTATATTCGATACCATTATAGGCACCTGTAGTCTTTATAAGGTTGAGCATCGATTCAAATTCACGAATCACGGCCATATCCCGGTATATATTCAGGAACTGATCGGCCGAGTAACGAACCTTTTCTTCCTGTATATTCTTATCATACTGGTTTACCGGGATCGGCTCAAACCGGATCTCGCTTTTTTTGCGGACGATCTTCGGATCAATAAACTCTGATTTAGGCATTTTATATTGATTTATTTATTTTCAAAATTCTCTATTTCCTGTTTTACATCCCGCAGGAAAGCCGCCGCCGGGGCACCGTCGATTGCCCGGTGGTCGAATGTCAGTGACAGTCCGATCTTTGGAATAAAACCAAAGCTTCCATCTTCAAGCTGGGATGGATGCATTGTTATCGTGTTCAAACCGAGGATCGCAACCTGCGGGGGATTGAGTACCGGGGTGAACATTTCTATTCCGAAAGCACCCAGGTTGGTGATCGTAAAAGTCGCACCGGTCAGCAATTCCGGATCGATCTTCCCTGACTGAGCCTGTACTGCAAGGTCTTTCATCTGTATGGCAAATCCCTCCAGCTTCAGGTGATTGGCATTTTTCAGGGTGGGAACCATCAGGCCCCGCTTTGTATCCACTGCGAATCCCATATGAACATCCCTGAAATGCCTTATCGAATCCCCCAGGAAGTGTGCATTTACTTCCGGGTGCTGGCTGAGGGTTTTGACAGCAGCATAACAGACCAGGTCATTTATGGTGATGTTAGGCTTGTTCCCCTCTTCCGCTGCTTTCTTAAATGTTTTGCGTAGAGATTTAATTTTTCTTGCATCCGCACTGGTATGCAGGGTAAGCTGAGCAGTGTTCTGCAGGGAAGCATGCATATTTTCAGCGATGATACGCCTGATGTTGGAGATCTTTATATCTTCAAACCCACCCATAACTGGACCTGGTTTTGAATGTTTAACATCTTCAGCTATGACTTTGCCGCCGGTACCGCTTCCGGATTGTGGCAAGTCAATATGATCTTCATAGGAGATCGACCTGGCGAGGGGGGTGGATTTTGGAATTTCCTTGAGTTTATTCAGGATGTCTTTTTCTATAATCCTCCCATCCGGGCCTGTACCTTTTATTCGAGTATAGCTGATGTGATGATCGCCGGCAGCTTTCCTGGCCCGCGGGGATATTTTTATTTCGCCGTTGCCCTGCTCTGAAGTGGTGGGTTGAGCTGAGGTCATACCTGCTGCATCAGGATCAATACCCTTTTGTGTCTTCATCTCAGAACTTTCAGTCCTAAGCCCCGAACTTTCCGCCTCAACCTTTGAACTTTCAGTCCCGGCCCTTTCTGATGCGGATCCTGAACTTCCAGGTACGGAACTTTCAGCCCCGGCCCTTTCTGATGCGGATCCTGAACTTCCAGGTACGGTCCCGGCTGTCTCCTGACTACCCGGTCTGAATGGTTCCGTTTCCTCACCTGGCTGACCGATGACACCGATATTTTCCAGTACATCTACAGCGTCACCGGGTTCAGCAAATACGGCCAGAAGTATCCCGTCTTCAGGGGATTCCCCTTCAAAAGCAGCTTTGTCTGTTTCATAAGCAAAAAGGAGATCTCCTTTCTTAACCTCATCTCCGGCCTTAACATACCATTCGCTGAAGATACAACTCTCTACCGACTGGCCCTGACGTGGCATTATTACGGGTGTAGCCATAATCCTTTTTTTAATTTACTTGTAAATACAAGCTATTGTAAAAACACAAAATATCATAAAATATTATGTTTTGTAAAATAAATTTATTTAACTTGTAATTACAAGTAATTTGGTAAAATTTAACAATTAATTAAATAAAAATTTAGTATGACAGAAGGTGGTCTTCCTCAGCACCGTAGGTTATATGAATTATTAAGAGCCCATATTATTAATGGGTTATACAAGGAAGGCGATCTTTTGCCTTCTGAGAATGAGCTTTGCGCCGTACACCGTGTAACACGGCCAACCGTACGTCAGGCTTTATCGCAACTGGTGAGCGATGGGTACATAAAAAAGCACCAGGGAAAGGGAAGTATCGTCAGGGCACTGCCAAAAGGAATCGGGATATTATCTATACACGGGACTACCAGCGGGGTAGGGCCTCATAATCTTCAGACAAAGACTATTTCCAAACCTTCTATTTCTGAATGGCCGGAAAAATTCTTTTTTGACCTGGATAAACGGGAATTGGAAGTTGGATGCATAAAACTGGAACGGCAGCGGATTGTAGATGGTAATGCTGTTTTGTACGAGATCAGTTACCTGCCTAATATTTATATACCCCGCTTTACCCAAAAATCCTTTGAGAACAAGTCCTTATTTGAGGTATTGCGTACTTCATATCAGATCAAAGTCCTGGGGGGCAGCCAGCGCATCAGGGCGATGAATGCCACACAGGGGATCAGCGATTACCTCAATGTTGATGTAGGAGCAGCTATTTTATGCCTGCAGAGAATACTTGAAACAAATAAGGTGGATTTCAGATATTTTTCTGAGATTTACTGTAATACGACAGATTTTTTTCTTGAAGGTACTTTTTGATTAGTTTTCAGGATCCATATGTTTTAAACAATTTCAAATAATTAAAATCATGAGAACACATATTCTGATCATTGTATTTCTTTTTATTCTTTCTGCATGTTCCGATTTTAAACAGGGATTTGGAGAAGCTTCTTCCAATGCGGACATTCCTGCCCTGGGGCCCATTCAACTGCATCCCGATAATCCGCATTATTTTTTATATAAAGGTGAGCCTATGGTTCTTATCACTTCGGCAGAGCATTACGGGGCCCTATTGAATCTTGATTTTGATTATAAAAAATACCTGGAAACGCTGGGGGCTGAGGGGATGAACTATACCAGGATATTCACGGGCACCTATTTTGAGATCCCAGGCGAAAGTTTCAGCATCACCTACAATACCCTGGCACCTGAAGAAAAACGTGTGATCACTCCATGGGCGATGGTCATCGATGATTTGTCCGGGAAATACAGGTATGACTTGTCGAGCTGGAATGAGGCCTATTTTGAACGTCTTAGAGATCTGATGACCGTAGCGGAAGAAAACAACGTGATCGTGGAAGTGACTTTGTTTTCTTCGATCTACCGGGATGAACACTGGGATATATCGCCTCAGAATCCGAAGAACAATGTTAATATTGATCATGAAATCAACAGGTTTGATGCACAGACGCTGAATAACGGTACATTACTTCAATGGCAGGAAAATTTCGTTAAAAAAATGGTACAGGAGCTGAATACCTTTGATAATTTCTTTTTTGAAATTCAGAATGAACCCTGGTCCGATCATGCATTGCCGGTACTGAATCTGATCAACAAGGAAAACCTGCCTGATCGTTCTGATTGGAGCTATAACGCCCATTTGGCAGATGAATTCGCAATGGCGTGGCAGAAGAAGATCGCCTCCTTTATTGTTGAGGCGGAGAAAAACCTGCCTAAGAAACATCTTATTGCACAGAATTATGTAAACTTTAAAGTTCCCATTCCTTCTGTGGAAGAAAACATCAGCATCATCAATTTTCATTACAACTGGCCTGAGTCGGTAACCTGGAATTACGGATACAATAAAGTGATAGGATTTGATGAATCAGGCTTTGCCGGGCCGGAGGATAAAGTATACAGGAAGCAGGCCTGGCGGTTTATACATGCCGGCGGCGGACTTTTCAATAACCTCGATTATTCTTTTTTCAGTGGATATGAGGATGGTACCCTGGAAAATGATGCACCCGGCGGTGGAAGTGTCACCCTCCGGAAACAGTTGAGGATCCTGAGCGATTACATTCATTCCTTTGATCTGGTTTCAATTAAACCCGATTATACCAGCATTGTCCATGCACCCGGATTAATACCCTATGTACTATCCAATCCAGGTCAGGAATATGCCATCTTTCTTCAGTCGGTTACGGATTCGTCTGTCATTCAGGCAAATATCCCATCAGGAAAATATAGTGTTAAACACATGAACACTGTTAATGGAGAGGTGGTGAAGGAAGAAACCATCGAGGTTGGTAATGAAATGGCTCTTCTGGACTTATTAATTCCTGAGGGTGAGTTGGCAATAAGTATTAAAAGAATTTAGGAAGAAAGCGGAGTTCCGGATTAACTAGAGTTTCGGATAAAGCAGCGTTAAAAGAGTAAAGGAAGTTGAATTTAGTATCGGAACTTTATTTCCTCAGGATCAGTTGATTTACCACTATTTCAAGCGATCTGTTGCTTTAAGATATCTGTAATTCTTTAGACCACAATATCCTGTAATGACCCGGGTTGTCAGGCTCGATACGTTTTAAATAAGGTATGGCTTTGAAAGTCAGCCTAATCATTTTAGGCTGGGTTCTAAAATAGAACCCAAGTATAATTAGCTGGGTTCTGTTTTGAAAGTTAGCTATAAATAGCTTAAATTTAATTATGAAAAAGTTAGAACCAAGGGATTTAAGCCGGGATCAATGCCCGGTAATGAAAACTATATCTACTGTTGGGGACAGGTGGATATTATTGATTTTGAGAGAATGCTTTCTGGGATTTAAAAGATTTGATGATTTCCATGATAACCTTGGAGTTTCTACCTCCGTACTTTCGATAAAACTGAATACTATGATCGATAGAGGGCTTCTGTATAGGAAGCAATACAGGAATGAAGGAAGACGAAGCCGTTTTGAATACAGATTAACGGGGATGGGCTGGGACCTGATCAAAGTGGTCATTGCGTTGATGGAATGGGGTAATGAACATCTTATAAAAAAAGGGGAACCCACCCTGGATATTCTCGAAAGAGGTACTGGTCAGGATACAAAGCTGCAGCTGATAAATGAGGAAGGCGGAAGAACAGATTGGTACGAACTCAAACTCCGGGTTATCGAGAAATAATTTTATGGTGATTTCGTACAGATCAGATTCTGATTTCATGTTTGATAAATATCATCAGGATGAAACTATTTTTTTACAGATCAGTTAACTGTTATAAATTCTTTATTAATTGGTTTATTTATGCAACACTGTTGCTTTTATACTAAAACTGACTTAGTTTTGCATCAATACCAGGAGAAATTAATTATGTGGCGAAGGCAGATCTTAATTATCTTACTCATATCAAACATTTTTACGGGTTGTATATTCAGCGGTAGTGACCTTATTGATATTACAGCACCTGAAATAGATGTGTTTGAACCCCATGGTACAGATGAACATTCAGCGGGTGAATTTATCGCTTTTGAAGCTACCATTATGGATGATCTCGAACTGGGTAGCTATAGTATCGATGTTCATGATAACCTTGACGGACATGGACACGGCAGGATCGCCCAGCCAAAAGATGATCCCGGGCTTGAGAGATGGATATTCAAAAAAAATTATACCATTCCGGAAGGATATATAATGTATGCGGCCAAGCATGATGACGACATCCTGATAGCTGAAAATGCCATGGCAGGTCCTTATCATTTTATAGTTCAGGCCGTTGATCAGGCTGGAAATGCAACTAACTATCAGGACGGCAGTACGGTTGAATTTGAAGTAATGATCACAAATGACAGCCAGCCTGTTGTTACCATAGCCAATCTTGTTGAGGGAGAACTGGAAATTCAAGAAGGAGTACGGTTTCAGGTGGAAGGTGATATCTCCGATCCGACCACAGGAACTTACAGTGGTTTCCATTGGATGGAAATCCTGCTAGGTGAAGATCACGAAGAATCACATGAACATATTCATGCAAGTAGCGGTCAGGAGGGATCGGAAGTGTACTTGCATGGAAGAACCGGTCAGGATGAACATGAAGCACTGATCGATGCTGATTACGAAGGAGCAGAACTGGAGATTTTCATGACAGAAGGTGTTATACAGCTTGATCAGGTTTTTGAATCTATTAATTTCACCTTATCCCAGGAACAACTTGATGAGCTGATTAGTGAAAATGTTGATCATCTGCTGTTAAGTTTAAAAGTGAAGGATGAACAAGGGAATCTGACCATCAGCAAAACGGTCGTACATATTCATATCGAGTAGTTCTAAACATCGGGATATTCTAGTCACCAGGTAATTCTAAACAATTACAGCCGCCAGCGTGATATTACAGTCAGCAGTTAATTGTCAGTAGTGGGATATACGAGTTGACAGATAATTTTAACCGACGTATTAATCAGGTTGTAGGCAGATCTATCCGATGGAAATTCTAACTAACGGGCTGTAGTTCCTCTTTGCAATTCTTACATACCCCATTGAGGATGAGATAACTTTCTTCAATATCGTAATTCGGAAGATCGATCACCGGGGTATGATAATTGGGCAGGCATTCTACATGCCCGCAGAGATTACACTTGAAATGAACATGATCGTGATGATGTTCTTCTTCTGTACAATCTTCCCTGCACAGGCCGTATGCAGCCATTCCGCTGTCATTTGGAATCCGGTGCAATAATCCCTGGTCAATAAACGAATTTAGGGTTCTGTATAATGTAACCCTGTCATAATCACTAAGTTCGTCCTCCAGATCTTTGAAACTGAGTGCATGATCTGTGCTGTGAAATTTTTCAAGTACGTCGATCCTGCAATCGGTTATCCTGAGATGGTGATTTTTAAGCAACTTTTTATAATCACTATACTTCATGCTTATGTATTGATTTATTAACAGACAACAAAAACCCTTAAACAACTACTACTTTAGAGAATCAAATGCCTTTAGGTTACCAGCTTCAAATATAAGCAGAATGCAATTAAGTTGCATAAATATGTTATACTTTGACTCTACAGGAAATTTATTTACCTCTTTCATTGATGAGCGGAGTTGTATCGGATGATTATTCTATCCTCTTCCATTGATGAGCGGAGTTGTATCGGATGATTATTCTATCCTCTTTCATTGATCAGAGGACTTGTGACGGATTATTATCCTATTTTCTTCCGTTAACAAAAGGACGTATGTCGGTGGCGATCATCCCGGCGGTCCTTGCGGCCTGTAATCCGGGGTCCCCGTCCTCAAATACCTGGCAGTCCTCCGGATCTACACCTATAAGTTCAGCGCATCTCAGGAAAGTGTCAGGAGCTGGTTTGGGGTTAGGTACATCTTCTTTTGAAACAAGGATGTCAAAATATTTATCAAGTCCCATTGCCCTGATGGCCATCCATGATCCCTCACTCGGGCTACCTGTTCCGATAGCCTTAGGCAGTTTATTATGATATGCAATGGCAATATCCACCACAGGTTCAATCAGGGTAAGCTGATCCAGTTTGGTTTCATACAGCTTTTCCTTCTGCTTGGCGAGGTCACCCGGAATAAATTCCAGCTTAGTGATCTCTTTTATTTCTTTGAAGATATTATCTGATGATACGCCGGCATGCGCATAGAAGAATTCTTCAGTAAAATCATAATTCAGTTTTTCCAGGCATATCTCCTTCCATGCCAGGTAATGCAGTGGCATAGAGTCCAACAAAGTGCCATCAAGATCAAAAATCAAACCTTTTGCAGAAGGATCCACACGTAATTCCATAGCGATATTGGGTTAAATTAAATTACGGACCGAATCTCTTTCTTTTAATTCAGTCTTCAAAAATATTGTTCTGTTTTTTTGTTTGCTACCATTTATTTTTTCAAGCAGGACCTTTGCACCTTCCACACACATCAATTCAATAGGTCTGCTGACAGAGGTCAAGGCCGGATTAAGATAAGCAGCATATTCATTGTCATCGAAACCGATCAGGGATATATCATCGGGTATTCTTAGACCTCTTTCGTGAATGGCCCGCATAGCGCCAACAGCCATATCGTCATTGAAACAGAAAACAGCAGAAGGAACTTCGGCACAGGACAGCATTCTTTTCATCGCCATGTACCCGCTATCCAGGTCATAATTTCCTGTCTCTGACAGACAGGGGAAATATTCTATTCCATATTCTTCGAGTGCATTCAGGAATCCTTCTTTTCGCCTCTGGGTATTTTTGAATTCAGGAATACCTTCAATAATTCCGATCTTTTTATGGCCTTTCCTGATCAGGCATTCTGTGGCTTTAAACGCTCCTTTAAGATCGTCAGCCAGGATTGATGTGGCTCTTGAGTTCTCTATTTCCCTGTTTAACAATACAAAGGGAATGCGTTGTTTAATCACGTGCCGGATGAAAGGATCGTCCTCCTGGCTCTGACTCATCAGTACAATGCCATCGAAAAAACGCGATGAGACCTTCGAATGATCTTTAAAATCATCCACTCCTTCGACAGACAGACTGTAATTCCCTTTAATGACATCATTTATCCCACGTACGGAGTCCATGAAAAAACCAGCGGAGGTTCCCGTTTTGATCGTAGAGAAGAAGAGGCCTATATTATAGGTTTTGGACAGAACCAGCCCCCTGGCATTTACGTTTGGCGTATAATTATACTTATCTGCAATGGCCCTGACCTTTGCTTTTGTATCCTCGCTGATCAGGGGACTATCATTCAGTGCCCGTGAAACGGTCGTATGTGACATATTGATAATCCTTGCTATGTCTTTGATCGTAACACTCATTGTTCATATCCGTTTAATGGTTGAAAACCTGGATTAGAGAAATGAATCTTCAAATTTGATCTTTGATGGCCATTAATCCATTAGGTTCCAATGCAGATTAATTCTTCTTAATATAAAAATTCAGAAAATTCCCGGTCCATATCAGGGATAGGACCAGGAATTATTACATCATATTCGTTTATAAGGTTTCCGCTATTGGCGATCCTTTTAGTAAGATCCATTAATTTTTGTAAAGACATACTTCCTGTCGGAATGTCCATCTTCTCTTAAGAATAAATTCTTCCTAAACCTGGTATGTGGATGAGGCCGTATCCCCGCCCCGTCCGGTCCAGTTGGTATGGAAGAACTCACCTCTTGGTTTATCCACTCTTTCATACATATGCGCTCCAAAGTAATCACGTTGTGCCTGTAACATATTGGCTGAAAGGTTTTCACTTCGATAACCGTCAAAATAAGCCAACGCAGCAGAGAATGCAGGAACAGGGATGCCGTTGGCGACAGAAGTAGCTACAACATTACGCCAGGCCTGCTGTGATGATTCCACTTTTTCCTTAAAGAAAGGATCCAGCATCAGGTTCTTCAATGCCTTGTCGTTATCGAAGGCCTCCTTTATCTTACCCAGGAAAACAGACCGGATAATGCAACCACCCCGCCACATCAGGGCAATACCGCCATAGTTAAGATCCCAATCGTATTCTTCTGCCGCAGCCCGCATTAATGCATACCCCTGGGCATATGATACGATCTTTGAAGCATACAATGCCTTTTTGAGATCTTCAATAAATTCTTGCTTATTGCCGGTGAATTGAACAACAGGACCTGAGATTTCTTTGGAAGCAACGACCCTTTCATCTTTCAACGCTGAAAGGCATCTTGCAAATACTGCCTCTACGATGAGTGTTAAAGGAATACCAAGATCCAGGGCAGCAATACCTGTCCATTTTCCCGTTCCTTTCTGACCTGCCTTGTCCAGGATCTTTTCAACCATGGGTTCCCCATCTTCATCCCTGAAACCAAGTATATCACGGGTAATTTCTATAAGATAACTGTCAAGTTCGCCCTCGTTCCATTCCTTGAATACCTGATGCATCTCGTCGTGTGACATGCCCAGCAGGTTCTTCATTATATAGTAGGCTTCAGAGATCAGTTGCATATCGCCATATTCAATGCCATTGTGGATCATCTTTACAAAATGTCCGGCTCCGTTCTCACCCACCCAGTCACAGCAGGGGGTACCGTCTTCTACCTTGGCAGCAACAGCCTGGAAGATAGGCTGTACGTGTTCCCAGGCACCTTTTGAACCACCTGGCATGATTGATGGGCCGAGCAATGCCCCTTCTTCACCACCGGAAACGCCTGTACCGATATAAAGCAGGCCTTTATCTTCTACATATTTTGTCCTTCGGTTGGTATCCGGGAAATGTGAATTCCCTCCATCGATAATGATATCACCTGGTTCCAGGTAGGGTATGACCAGGTCAATAAAGTCGTCCACAGGCTTACCGGCTTTGACCATAAGCATGACCTTCCTGGGTCTTTTCAGGTTCTTAACAAGTTCCTCAACGGAATGTGTACCGATAATGTTTTTATCCTTGCCCCGTCCATTGACGAACTTATCTACTTTTTCAGTTGTCCTGTTATATACCGCCACGGTAAAACCTTTACTTTCCATATTCAACACCAGGTTTTCGCCCATAACAGCCAGTCCAACCAATCCAATATCAGCTAAATTTTCCATAATCTAATTTGATTTTAATATTCTTTATTTACTTTTAAATCGTTCTTTCGTGGACCATAATCCAAGGGCCGGATTAGAAATAAAAAATATTTCTTCTCCATTCACCCTATTAAATCCGTCTTTTAAAGACTTATGATCGTATAATTCAGACATCTCATGGATGTCTCCATATTCATAGTTAATCCCTTCGATCTCTTCCCTGGTTAATTCCCCCGGGCAGTAGATCACCCTGAAGCGGTTTTCTGAGGATCCATGTATCAGGTGTGCCGCAGCACTGAGATTATCCTGTAATTCCTTGTTCTTTTCAGTAAACTCGAGGATCTCTTCCGTAGTCCGGTAACCATATTTCCGGATCAGGCGATCGATCTCCGGATCTTCCCCGAATTCCTTCAGTCCGGGTGCAAGAATGATCAGCTCCCCGCCGTCGGCAATGGCCATTCTTGTCCTGTAAATGCTTTTATCGCCCAGCCAGGTACTTTTGAATTCTCCGGGATCCAGGTAAACCACCACCTTTTTAAGCGGTTTCTCCAGCATGGTAAAGTTTACTTCAAGGGATAATTCAGCGGCTTTTTCAAAACATTCTTCATCATCACCGATAAACAGACCCTTTATACAGAGTTGTCCATCTTCATCCTTACCTACAACCGTCTGGATATACACTATGGGGAGATCCTGTCCAAAATTCCTGCTTGCATAGTTCAGCACATCACGAACCGGGGATCTGGCGCGACCCATGATACGTTCCATTCCATAGACGGCCCCCAGGAAATGGCTTTTATTGATCCCTTCTTCTCCTCCTGTACCGACAAATATGTTTTTGTTGTGGTTGGCCATGCCTATGACCTCATGTGGGACCACCTGTCCAACGGAAAGGATAAGGTTGTAACCACCCTCCACCAGTATTTTATTCACCTGGGCCGGCCAGCTGTAGTTCAGCTTACCTTCAGAGACCTCCTGAATGTATTCAGAAGGTACGGTTCCTAAAGTAAGCAGGTCGCTACGCCAATTATGTACACGGAAAAGATCAGATGGAGTCCTGCCAAACATAGTCCGAATCTGCTCTCCAGTCATGGAAGAATGTGTGCCCAGTGCCGGGAGTATGTCTTGCAGCGATTCGGAATAGTACTCCCAGGCATGTTCCGTGATCTTC
>JAHEGY010000080.1 GCA_024644875.1 Cyclobacteriaceae bacterium | reverse complement strand
ACGCAGAAAACAGATCCTGCAGATATTGTAAAAAATGTTACTTTAACCAGAAGACAGTAAATCACCCTTTTTTTTGGATGATTTTAGTTTCGTATAAAACCGCTTGTATTTTTGAATATTGATTATTCATATCTATATTAGAGTGATAAACACGAAAGATAGTAATTTGAAAGATAATTGTACTTATCGAAGATGTAGAAAGAGTTACCTTTTCTTCCTTGCATTTGTATTTTTCATTGTTTCTCACGGCTTTGCTCAGGACAACCAGGAAATAGCCAATCAGTTAATACAAATAGCTGATGAAATTTATATAAATTCAAATGCGGAGATCCAGGCAAGGGATGCTTATGTACAGGTATTGGATTTTGATCCCGATAATGTTAAAGCTAATTATATGGCAGGTTATTTATACCTTCAGACCATAAACAAGGAAAAAGCTGTTCCATACCTCGCCAGAGTATATGAAATCGATCCGGAATATACTTTTGACCTGTACTATCAACTGGGGCGGGCTTACCAGTTTGCCCTGGATTTTGACAATGCCAAACAGTTCTTTTATAAGTATATTGAATTGTGTCAAACAGAATCGGATTATGAGGGTGAAGACAGGATTCCACCGGAACTTGCAGAAAAGCATATTGAAGAGTGCTTTATAGGAGCTGACCTTGTAGGAGCACCACTCAACTATAATATTACAAATGTAGGTCCGAATATAAATTCAGAATGGCCTGATTATGGCCCATCTGTCAATCAGGATGAAACGCTTATCGTATTTACTTCCAGGAGGCCTGACGGTAACCTCAACCAGGATGTATTTGAAGATAATTTCCCGTATGAGGAAATTTTTGTAGCCAAAATGGACAATGACCGTTGGGGAAAAGCAACCAATATATCAGACATCATTAATACTCCTTTTTTTGAGTCTAGCCTCACCATTTCGGATGATGGCCAGGAATTATATATATATCTGGATGAGAACAGGGGTGATGTATATTTCTCTGAAAAGATCAACAGCGATGTATGGTCCAAACCTGTTCCCATTCCCGGTGAAGTAAATACCGGAAACAAGGAAACATCGGTTGCACTTTCTCCGGATAGGAATATTATGTTCTTTGCCAGTGACAGGGTGGGTTCATCCGGTGGGCTTGATATTTTTTATGCCACACGTGACAGAAAAGGGGATTGGATAAATGTGGTTAATTTGGGATCCACTATCAATACCCCTGGTGATGATGATTTTCCATTTATGGAATCTGATGGGAAGACCCTTTATTTTAGTAGTACAGGACATAAAGGAATGGGGGGATATGACATTTATAAAACCGTGTATGATTCAGCCAATCAGACATGGATTAAACCAGTTAATATAGGCTATCCCATTAATACTCCGGATGATGATATTTCCTTCATCACCACACAGGAGGGAGAGCGGGGTTATTTTTCCTCTGTTAGAGAGGATGGATTTGGTTATCAGGACATATATATGTTTACTATACCCGAAGAAATAAAAAATATTACAGAAGAAGAACCCGAGTTTGTCCGATTGCCTGATGCCAAGCAACCCATTAATGTTACTGTGAATGTCAGGGATGAAAACAATAATCTTATAAATGCCATCGTGCAGATAAGGAATAAGTCACAGAATGTTTTAGCGGGTATTAGCAACATGAGTGCCGGCAAGTACTTCGCTTCCGTTAAAAATAATGAACCGACTGAATATACGATTTCTGTTGAAAAAGATGGATATGTTTTCATAAACAGGACGTATACCATTCCTGCAAGCACAGACAAGGTGCAATCAATAGAATATGATTTTGTTTTGAAAAAGGCAGTCGCCGGATCCAGGTTAGTATTAAGGAACATCTACTTTGACTTTGACAGAGTTACGCTTAAAGATGAATCCCTTTTTGAAATAAATAAATTATATAACATGCTGGCTGAGAATTCCAGATTGGTTGTTGAGATCTCGGGACATACTGATAATATTGGCACAAAAGAGTATAATAAGGATCTTTCTTATCGCAGGGCAAGGGCAGTAGTAAATGTGCTTACCAGGAAGGGGATAGATGCCGCGAGAATTATGGCTACCGGTTATGGTGAAGAAAAACCGCTCGTATCTAACGATGATGAAAGGGATGGAAGAGAAATTAACCGCCGGGTTGAATTCAAGGTAATGAGGTTTATCCAGTAAAAAATCGTTTCTTTACACTTTCTCAATTTTCTTACTTATAAAGGCTATTTTCGTGGATTTAATTTTATGACGGTTCTACCATATAAAAACAATAATTTAGGTAAGAAAAAGCAAGTAGCGTTGATGTTTGATAATATCAGCCCCAGGTATGATTTCCTGAACCATTTGTTAAGCCTTGGAATTGACAGGGTCTGGCGAAGAAAAGCAATAAACCTTTTAAAACCTAAACATCCCAAACACATATTGGATATTGCTACCGGTACCGGAGATTTTGCTATACAGTCATTGAAATTAAATCCGGAATCAGTTATTGGAATTGATATCTCTGAAGGGATGATTTATCACGGCCAACAAAAGATCAAAAAGAGAAATCTGAACGACAAAATTGAATTATTACTCGGAGACTCAGAAAACTTGGCCTTTCAAGATAATAAATTCGGTGCTGTGATCGTTGCTTTTGGTGTAAGGAACTTTGAAAATCTCAATAAGGGGCTTTCGGAAATGTACAGGGTATTGAATAAAAATGGCATAGTTGTCATTCTAGAATTCTCCAAACCTTCAAAGTTTCCTTTTAAACAGGTATATAACTTGTATTTTAAGTACATTTTGCCAATAATTGGCAAGATGGTTTCAAGGGATCATTCGGCTTATACTTACTTGCCGGAGTCTGTGCAGGTATTTCCAGAGGGTAATGATTTTTTGACCATTCTATCGAACGTTGGATTTAAAGAAGTTAGATGCATACCGCTCACATTCGGGATAAGTTCAATTTACACTGGCACAAAGGCGTAATCATCCTTCTTTTGATTCTGTCGAGCAATCAATCCTTCGGGCAAAAGAATTTTGACATTAATCTGCCTAACTATGATGAAAAGTGGATCCATTATGGCTTTTTACTGGCGGTTCATAGATCATACTTCAGTATGGATTATTCCGAAAAATTCATGAGTGGTTCCATGGATTCACTCACCTCCATTCAACCCCAGCCAAGGGTAGGCTTTGACCTTGGTTTCATAGTCAATATGAGATTAGGCCAGTTTTTCGATTTCAGGGTGACGCCAAAGGTTGGATTTTATGAGTATAATCTGGAATTTAATTATAATGATGGTAGCCAGATAAATCAATTGATAGAATCGACAGTAGTTGAATTCCCTCTGCTATTTAAGTATAAATCTATTCGCTGGAATAATTTCAAGGTATATTTTATTGGGGGATTAAATCCCGCTATACAAGCTAGTGGAAATAAAGATGATGAAAATGAGAGGAAACTGCAAACGGATGGATTTAATCTCAGCGGTGAGTTTGGGTTTGGATTCGACATATATTTCCCTCTTTTTAAGTTCGCTCCTGAAATTAGGTTCTCAAAAGGTTTGCTGAATTTATTACAGGAAGATAAATTTGGGTATAGTGATGGGATGGAAAGCCTTCATACAAATGTTATTACTTTATACCTGAATTTCGAATAATTATGTCAAAAATTGCTTTAATTACTGGAGCCACCTCGGGAATAGGAGAAGCTACTGCAAGAATTTTCTCAGATCATGGAATCAATCTTATTATTTGTGGAAGAAGAGAAAAACGGCTTCTATCCTTAAAATCTGAACTGAGCCATAAAGTCAAGGTTCATACCCTGACCTTTGATGTAAGGGATAAAGATAAAGTATTCCAAATCATGGAAGATCTCCCCGAAGACTGGAAAAAAATAGATATTCTGGTTAACAATGCCGGGAATGCCCATGGTTTTGACCCAATCCATGAAGGGAGTCTCGATGACTGGGAATCAATGATTGACATCAATGTAAAGGGACTGCTGTATGTGTCGAAGGCCGTTATCCCAGGCATGGTAGAACGTAGATCAGGGCATGTAGTAAATATAGGATCGATTGCAGGTAAGGAAGTATATCCAAATGGAAACGTGTATTGTGCTTCGAAGTATGCCGTAGATGCAATTAATAATGGGATGAGGCTGGATTTGAATCAATATGGGATTAAGGTGTCCCAAGTTAATCCAGGATTGGTTGACACAGAATTTTCAGAGGTCAGGTTTAAGGGCGACAAGCAAAGATCGCAATCAGTATATGATGGCATGACACCCCTTACCGGTGATGATATTGCTGATCTGATACTGTTTGTTGTAACCCGACCGGCTCATGTAAATATAAGCGATTCTATAATATTTCCCACAGCACAGGCAAGTTCTACTCTTGTCAGGAGAGATCAATCCTGAGATTTTTTAAAGGACAAAATACACCCCCCGCACCTGTTCTTAGACTCAGAGAATGTGAATCTTATATAATAGATGCCTGTAGAAGTACACATATAGTTTAATTCAGGATCAATAACGGTTTCTTCACGATTTGTAATAATTACATTCCTGTTTGAATCGTAAATGGTGAGGACTATACCGTCAGCGCCTTCAAGAGATGTACATATCTTAAAAGCATATTGAGTGTCTTTACTCATTACGGCCGTATATTCGATCTTTTCCTTTGAATTATCCAGGCCATCAATACTGTAACTCTTCAAATATATGAATCCCTTATTTATACTATTGATACATTCTCTGGATAATGAACCCGGAACACATTGTGCCCTGGTTTTAAGGTTGGGAAGGATAATAAAAAGAACAAAAAACAAGGTGGTTGATTTGATGACTGTCCTTTTTATTATTTTCTCTAACATAATTTTAGCTTGGAAATATCAAAATGTTAAACCAATTGATCTTTGCCAAAACCAAATGGTAATAAAGATTGCATATCCTTAAATTCCATCAATGTCTGATTCTCATCAACAAGTATCATTCCAATGGGTTGTTCCTGTTTGACCTCGTATTCATAGAGTACTTGTCTGCACGCACCACATGGTGTGACTGGTCTCAACTGACCGTTCTTATCTTTTGAAACAACGGCGATCTTCTCAATAATCCTGTTTGGATATTCTGCCGATGCTGAAAAAATAGCCACCCTTTCAGCACAAAGTCCGGATGGATATGCTGCATTTTCCTGGTTTGAACCTGTAACAATTATACCTCCTTCCAACAATATCGAAGTCCCGACCTTAAATGAAGAATAAGGGGCATATGCCCGTTCGGAAGCCCTAATGGCCATATCAAGTAATTGCTTATCCATCTCAGGTAATTTGGATATACTCTGGATTGTCTTATAGGAAATTTTAATGGTTTTTTCTTTTGTACTCATGGCTATCAGGTTTCGGAAACTAAATCTATTCGATTTTATTGAAAGGATAATCTAAATCCCATATATTGTTAATATAATAAAATGTAATGAGAAATATACTAATTTTTGGAGCGGGCAGGTCTGCACATGTCCTAATTCGTTACCTATTAAGTGAAAGTGAAAAACACAATTTGCAAATTGCAGTTGTCGATCACAAGATCGATTTGGTGAATCAAAAGGTTAATGGACATAAGAATGGACAAGCCATTGAACTGGATATCCGGAACGATGAGAAAAGAGATCTTCTGATTAGTGAATCTGACATAGTTATCTCCATGTTACCAGTTAGGTTCCATCTGATAATAGCACAAAGCTGTCTTAAACTGAAAAAGAACCTGATTACTGCCTCCTATGTTACACCTGAATTAGATAAACTAAACGAGGAAGTAAGTAATGCAGGCATTATTTTTTTAAATGAATGCGGACTAGATCCGGGAATAGACCATATGTCTGCCATGTCCGTAATTGACAAGATCAGGGGTTCCGGAAATCCATTGCGAAGTTTTGAAACATTTACGGGTGGATTACTGGCACCGACCCCAGATGAAAATCCCTGGCAATATAAGTTTACCTGGAATCCGAGAAATGTTGTGTTGGCGGGTAAAGGAGGCGTGAAATTTTTACAGGAGGGCAAATACAAATACATACCCTTTCATAAGGTTTTCAGAAGAACGGAAATGGTTCACATACCGGGTCATGGTTATTTTGAAGGTTACGCCAACCGGGATTCATTAAAATATATGAACTTGTACAAGTTAAAAGGAATAAAAACACTGTACCGCGGAACATTCAGGCGGCCGGGGTTTTGCAGGGCATGGGATATCTTCGTTCAATTGGGCGCTACCGCTGATGATTACCTTATGGAAAATGTGGATAAAATGACGCATAAGGAATTCATAAATTCATTCCTGTCCTACAATCCCTATGATTCCGTTGAATTGAAACTTGCCCATTATGTCAACCTTCCTTTCAACTCTCCGGAAATGTTTAAAATGCGATGGCTTGGGATATTTGAAGATGAACTTGTGGGTTTATCTGAGGGATCACCTGCACAGATATTGGAACATATTCTTAAAAAGAAATGGTCCATGAATGCTGAAGACCTGGATATGGTCGTCATGTGGCATAAATTTGAGTATTTCGAAAAGGATAAATTAAACGTGATAAATGCATATATGCTCGCTAAAGGTGAGGATGCCGATAATACCGGAATGGCCAAGACTGTAGGACTCCCGGTGGGAATAGCGACAAAGTTGATCCTGGAGAACAAAATCAGTTTGAAGGGAATTCAAATACCTGTTAAAAGGGAGATCTACGACCCCATACTAGAAGAACTTAAAACGCTTGGGATAGAGGTTATTGAAGAAAAACCCAGAGAAATTAAAATGCCAGATAGTAATCTTTAAGAAGCTTTTTAAAACTATCTGAATACTCCCCATTTTCGTCATAAATGATCAATGTATTCTCTTTCATATCATCTTTTTTTCTACAAAAACCACCTATATAGCGATACAGAGGTTTTTTCAACTTGGAATGAAGACCCATTTTATCAAATAATCTAATATTATATCTTTCAAGCTCCTCACGTAATTTGCCAAAAGAGAAAGTGGGCATTATTGTAAAAAATACACCTTGATCCCTTAAAAGAATATTTACAGACTTTGCCAGTTCTTTAATTGAGATCCTATAATTATGCTTCGTCAGGTTCTTTTGATTATCCTTTGATCTAAAATGGTCTTCATAATAAGGTGGATTGCATACGATCAGGTTATATTTTTTCTTACTGAGGGTTGAAAAATCCTGTATGCTTTGGTTAAAAACCGTAATCCTTTCAGACCAGGGACTATAATCTACATTTTCCCGAGCCTGGACAGCTGATAATTTATCTATTTCTACAGCATCAATTTTTGAGCAAGGGAACTTCTGTGCCAGCATAAGGGCTATGATTCCTGTACCCGTACCTAGTTCACAAACTGAATCAGGATTTAATGCATATACATATGCCCCCAGGACACATGCATCAGTGGTAACTTTAAATGCGGATCTATCCTGGTAGATTGTAAATTTTTTGAACTCAAAATAGGAATTTGCCACATTCAGGGATTTTCGGACAGATAATCCAGGTCATCCAGTAAATCAGGCTGCTCGGCACTTTTAACCGCAAGGTAATCGCATCTTTCATTTTCGGGATTACCGGCATGCCCTTTTAACCATTTAAACTTTACTTTATGTTTCTTAAATAATGGGATAAACCGCTTCCAGAGGTCAATATTTTTCTTCTTTTTAAAACCCTTTTTTTCCCATTGCCATATCCATCCCTTCTCCACGGCATCTACGACATATTTCGAATCAGAGTATATTAAAACATCCCAACCATCTTTTTTAATGGCTTCAAGCCCGGTAATAACCGCCAGCAATTCCATACGGTTGTTGGTCGTAAGTTTATAGCCCTGGGAAAGCTCCTTCCTGTGACCTTGAAACTTCAAGACCACACCATAACCCCCAGGCCCGGGATTTCCCTTTGCCGCTCCGTCAGTATATATGGTGATCATGGGAATACCAGATTGGTTTTGATTAATTTAATGGCTATGGCAATAAGTATTATGCCCATCACTTTTCTAATAATTATAAAGCCACCGCTTCCAATTTTATTTTCCAGCCAGACACAGGATTTTAATACAAGATACACCAGGGCTAAATTAATTGCTATTCCAAGTAAAATATTAATTACCTGAAATTCCGCTCTGAGAGAAACGATGGTGGTCATCGTTCCCGCCCCCGCGATCAGCGGGAAGGCAATCGGAACAATTGAAGTAGTACTGGCATCGGCTTGTTCATGCTTGAACAGGGTTATCCCTAGTATCATTTCAAAACCGATCAGCAATATGATAATTGCACCCGCTATGGCAAATGAATGTACATCTATCCCAAACAGCCGAAGTATAGATTCTCCAAGAAATAGAAAGGCGATCATAATAATACCGGCGACAATGGTTGCTTTTCCGGATTGAATGGTCCCTGATTTTTTTTTAAGATCTATGATTACTGGAATGGATCCGATAATATCGATTATGGAGAACAGGATGATCGTTACTGATACAGTTTCCTTGAAATTAATCATGATTTTTGGCAAAGCTAGAATTAATAATCCTCTAACAGATTCATTATTTACTATTTTTTCCGGAAAAATATAATAATGCCAACCTGTAGCTTTCCATACCCAGTCCTGATATGGATCCAATGCATTTAGGAGCTATAAGGCTTTCATGACGGAAGGATTCACGGGCAAAAATATTGGACAAGTGCACTTCGATCACATCGGTTGTTACTGCTGCAATAGCATCCCTGATGGCCACAGATGTATGTGTATAAGCTCCGGCATTTAATATTATACCATCATAAGTAAAACCTGTTTCGTGAATCCTGTTGATCAGTTCTCCTTCTACATTGGATTGAAAATATGCAATATCAACGCCGCCAAACTCATTTTTCAGTTTGTTGAGGAAGTTTTCAAATTTCTGATCACCATATACTTCTTTTTCACGTTTTCCCAAAAGGTTGAGATTTGGACCATTTATTATGATAATTTTCATCCTGATGCTTATTTTAGAGTAATATATGAGTTGGGATTTCTACATTAAACAATTTCAAAATTACATGAAGCTCGAACGATCTCTTGCTGAAAATTCGATCGATGCCTATTTACATGATGTGGTAAAGCTAAAACAGTTTATAGAAATCTCCAATATTAATATCTCGCCAATAGAAATAACCGGAAAGCATTTACAGGATTTTCTTGAATACATCAATGACCTGGGGATGACCGCTTACTCCCAGGCCCGTATCCTCTCAGGTTTGAAAGCGTTTTACAAGTATCTGGTCTATGAAGATATTATGGCCCATGATCCTACGCAGCTAATAGAAGGCCCCAAGCTTGGCCGAAAATTGCCTGATATTCTAAGTTACCAGGAAATCGAAGCTCTTTTTGCAGCGATCGATCTGTCGACAGATGAGGGTATGAGGAACCGAGCAATACTGGAGACTTTATACAGTTCAGGACTCAGGGTTTCTGAACTGGTGGACCTTAAACTTAATAATGTCTATTTTGACATAGGGTTCTTAAGGATAATTGGCAAAGGCAGTAAGGAAAGACTGGTCCCGATTGGAAGGGAAGCATTAAAATACGTGAAAATATATGTTCGGGAAATCAGGATCCATCTGGATATAAAACCTGGTTATGAAAACACCCTTTTTCTAAACAGGAGAGGACAAAAATTATCACGGGTCATGATATTTACGATAATAAAATCTCTTGCCAAATCAACAGGTTTGAGAAAAAATATAAGTCCTCATACCTTTCGTCATTCCTTTGCCACGCATTTGATCGAAGGTGGGGCTGATCTCAGGGCAGTTCAGGATATGCTTGGCCACGAATCAATTACCACAACAGAGATCTATACACATCTTGACAGGGATTATTTGAAGCAGGTTATTAAAGATTTTCATCCCAGAAGCTAATATTATGAATTACAGGGCTTTATTTTGTACGTATTATTTTGATTTTTAAGAAGATCGTTGTGTATAAAACTTTAATTCGACCATTTCTTTTTCTCATCTCCCCTGAAAGGGTTCACTCAATTGTTGTTAACGTTTTAAAATTATTATATCTCTTAGGAATCACGAAATTATTAGGGAATGTTTTTTTCAGCTTTAAACACTCATCTCTCAAACGTAATGTATTTGGAATTGAATTTGAAAATCCTGTTGGTCTGGCAGCCGGGTTTGATAAAGATGCCAATTTAATAGATGTTTTTAATGATTTTGGTTTTGGTTTTATTGAAATAGGGACCTTAACCCCCAGGGCACAACCGGGAAATCCCAAGCCCAGGCTCTTTCGATTGGTTCAGGATCAGGCTTTGATCAACCGGATGGGCTTTAATAATATGGGTGTGGATAAAGCGATACAGAAATTAAAAAATAGAAAATCGAGGGTGATCGTAGGAGGTAATATTGGTAAAAATAAAATTACCCCAAATGAAGTGGCCTCAGATGATTATGTGTATTGTTTGAATGCATTATATGATTATGTTGATTATTTTGTAGTCAATATCAGTTCACCAAATACCCCGGATCTTCGTGACCTGCAATCCAGGGAACCTCTTCAGGAATTGCTTGGGACATTACAGGATGAAATAAACAAAAGGCCAGAGAGAAAACCATTGTTATTGAAAATAGCACCCGATCTTTCCGATAATCAACTTGTAGATATAATTGATATTGTAAACGGGCTTCATATCGATGGAATCGTAGCCACTAATACAACAATATCCAGGGAAAAACTCAAGACCGATGATAAAAAAATAGGGAAAATTAGAAATGGAGGTTTAAGTGGTAAGCCCTTGTGCGACAGATCTACGGAAATTATCCGCTTTTTAAAGAAGAGACTGGATAATGATGTGCCGATAATAGGTGTTGGAGGGATTATGAATCCTGCCGATGCCATTGAGAAAATGGAGGCCGGTGCTTCACTTGTGCAGGTGTATACCGGTTTTATATATGAAGGACCAGCTCTTGTCAATGATATTAACAAGGCCCTTGTAAACAGGAATTTCGATTAGATCTGATTATCATTTTTTAGTATTAATTATTTTGTAGTTTTGTGAACTAAATGGCAGCGAAGAATACCTATAAATCCAATTCATCAAGAAAAAATAAGTCCAGGGGGAGGAAATTCAAATTCAGTTTTGGGTTTTTTAAGGACCGTAAATTCCAATTATCTCTCGGTTTTTTTCTTTTCGCTTTATCAGTATTTCTTCTAACAGCTTTCATATCATTTCTGTTTACCGGGAAAGCCGATCAAAGTGTAGTTGAGGCACTGATGACCACTGGTTTGAAAGATTCAGGACTTGAGGCTGAGAACTGGCTTGGTGTTGTTGGGGCAGTAGCTGCTCATTATTTCATATTTGCATGGTTTGGGATATCTGCTTTTTTCATACCTCCCCTGTTATTTATTTTCGGATTCAAGTTAGTGTCTAAAATAGATCTTCTTCCAAGCTATAAATCCTTTAAATTTGTAGCCTTTTTCACTTTCTGGTTATGTCTTTTATTTGGTTATACTGCAATAAAATCGGATTCATTCCAAGGTTCGGATATCCTGAGTGGCGGATTTGGACATGAACTTGCATTGCTTTTTCATGCCTTGATCGGTTGGGGAACTTATTTATTCCTGATCTTATCACTACTGGTATTTATAATTTACTTTTTCAATATAACCGAACTGATCAGTTTCGGAAAGATAAGTTCAAAATTTTCTAAATCCCAAGCAGAAACAAAACCTTCCGAGGTAATTGAAAAAGAACCCGCAGAAGATTTATTACAAGAGGAGGAAATACAACAGGAAGATCTTTCAATTAATAAGGAGGAGATGGAGGTTGATTATGGTTCAAGGGATCCTGAAGAGGAAATGGACCTGACATTAACTTTGTCCGATGAATATGGTAAGGAGCAGGAGATCACGAACGTCCCTGAGAAGACAGCAAGTTCAGAATCAGATGTCCAATTAATAGTTGAAGAACAGGAGACAAGGGAAAAGACGATCGACAGGTTAGAAAATTATGATCCCACACTCGACCTTGGAACCTATAAGTATCCTACATTAGACCTATTAAATGATTATGATGTCCGCGGTGGTCAGGTAACCAAAGAGGAGCTTGAGCAGAATAAAGATAAAATTGTAGAGACACTAATAAATTTTAAAATAGGGATCTCCAGCATAAAGGCCACCATCGGTCCTACGGTAACTTTATATGAAATCGTGCCAGACGCCGGCGTAAAGATCTCAAAAATCAAGAACCTCGAAGATGATATTGCTCTTAGTTTAGCAGCCCTGGGGATAAGGATTATAGCACCTATACCCGGAAAAGGCACCATCGGCATAGAAGTTCCCAATAAAAATAAAACCCTCGTTACCACTAAAAATGTATTGGCAACAGATAAGTTCCAGAATACAGATTATGACCTCCCAATTGTTTTAGGTAGGACTATATCCAATGAAGTATATCTGGCTGACCTGACAAGAATGCCTCATTTACTAATTGCCGGAGCTACAGGTCAGGGAAAATCTGTTGGTGTGAATGTTATTTTAACCTCATTGATCTATAAAAAGCATCCCTCACAACTAAAATTTATTCTGGTTGATCCGAAAAAAGTTGAATTAACCTTATACAACAAACTGGAACGTCACTTTCTGGCGGAATTGCCGGGCAGTGAAGAACCTATCATTACCGATACGAAACAGGTGGTTTACACCATGAATGCCTTATGCATTGAAATGGATACCAGATATAACCTGTTAAAGGAAGCACAAACACGGAACCTGAAAGAGTATAATGATAAATTCATCAGTCGAAAATTAAATCCACAGAAAGGGCATAGATATTTACCCTATATTGTTGTAGTAGTTGATGAGTTGGCGGATCTTATGATGACAGCAGGAAAGGAAATAGAAACTCCCATAGCCAGGCTGGCTCAATTGGCCAGGGCCATCGGCATACATCTTGTTCTGGCAACTCAACGTCCTGATGTAAAAGTGATAACTGGTACTATAAAGGTAAATTTTCCAGCCAGGATTTCTTACAAGGTGGTTTCTAAGATGGATTCCAGGATAATATTGGATACCGGGGGGGCCGATCAACTGGTAGGGATGGGAGATATGTTGTTGTCAATAAATTCCGATATTCTGAGGATCCAGAGTCCTTTTATTGATACTAAAGAAGTGGAGAGAATCTGTGATTATGTAGGCTCACAGAGAGGATATCCATCCGCCTATCTGCTTCCAGAATATGTAGGTGATGAAAGTGGTGAAGTTGGCGATGTAGACCTGTCAGACAGAGATGCTTTGTTTGAGGATGCAGCCCGATTGATCGTTCTACATCAACAAGGTAGTACATCCTTGATTCAAAGAAAATTAAAATTAGGATATAACCGGGCCGGCAGATTGATAGATCAACTGGAAGCAGCAGGTATAGTAGGACCCTTTGAAGGATCCAAAGCCCGTGAAGTATTGGTTTCCGATGAATACGCTTTGGAACAAAAATTGCGGGATTTAGATGAGAATAATAATTAGATAATAATAATGAAGAAGAAACTATTAATCATTATTGGCTTTCTAGGCATTTTTAGCCTTTCATATGGGCAATATGATCAGAAGGCTTTAGATATACTTGATGCCATGAGCGAAAAGTATAAGAATATGCCATCATTTTATGCCAGTTTTTCATATACCCTTGAAAATGAAATGGAAAATATTCATGAGGAATTTTCGGGGGATATAATCGTAAAGGGAGATAAATTCAAACTTGACCTCGGGGAGCAGGAAGTCTACAATGATGGGGAAACCATGTGGACCTATCTGAAAGACGTGAATGAGGTAAACATCGACTATTATTTTCCGGAGGATGAAGAAATGACCCCATCGAATATATTTTTAGCATACAAAAAGGGGTATAAGTATTTATTTATTGAAGAAGAAACAATATCAAAAACCATTTATAATGTAATAGACCTAATCCCGGATGATCAGGATAAGCCATTCTTCAAGGTCAGATTATGGATTCAAAAGAACGATTCTGACCTGTTCAGATGGAAATTATTTGACAAGACAGGCAATACCTATCTGTACTCCATCACAAAATTCAATGGCAGCTATAACGCGAAGGATGAAGAGTTTGTATTTGATTCCTCAAAATATCCGGGAATTACAGAAATTGATCTCCGCTAAATTACATGACAAAGCAAGACCTTTTTGAGCAGATCAAATTAAAGAGATCATTTCTCTGTGTTGGTCTAGATACGGATATTGATAAAATTCCTGCAGGACTAAAGAAGCTGACAGATCCGGTCTTTGAATTTAATAAGCGGATAATTGATGCCACCCATGATCTGTGCATCGCCTACAAACTGAACCTCGCATTCTATGAAAAACTTGGCCCGGCAGGTCTTGTAAGCCTGGAGAAAACCGTTCATTATATACCCGGGAATATCTTTCTTATAGCTGATGCGAAAAGAGGCGATATTGGTAATACCAGTGACATGTATGCATCGACATTTTTCGAATATTATAAGTTCGATGCGGTTACTTTGAGCCCGTATATGGGGAAAGACTCAGTTGATCCATACCTCCGCTATACCGGAAAATGGGTGATACTTTTAGCACTCACTTCAAATAAAGGGAGCGAGGATTTTCAGGTCTTGAAAACTGATAGAGGTTATTTGTATGAAGAGGTCCTTGAAAGATCCAGCAAGTGGGGTGGTAGCGATCAGATCATGTATGTTGTAGGGGCCACCAAAGCTTCTTCATTAACTGCTATAAGAAAAATTGTTCCTGAGAATTTCTTGTTAATTCCTGGTGTGGGAGCACAGGGAGGAAGTCTTGAGGAGGTTACTCAATATGGGATCAATAAATCAGTCGGGCTGATCGTAAATGCTTCGCGAAGCATTATTTATGCTTCAGGTAGTATGGATTTTGATAATGCAGCTAGGGATAAGTGTCTTGAAATGCAGTCTGAGATGGGCGCATTGATGGATAATTTCTATTGATTTTTTCCTTCAGCCCTGCTATCTTTAGATAAAAAACCAGCTATGTTTATTAATGAATCTTTTGTGTCATTTCTATGGCAACATTCCTACTATAATACAGCCCGTTTAACCACAACAGCAGGAGAAAAAATAGTAATAAAGCACCCCGGATATTTAAATATGCATGCCGGGCCGGATTTTATGGAGGCAAAGATAAGGATAGGGGATATTGACTGGGCCG
Source organism: Cyclobacteriaceae bacterium (assembly GCA_024644875.1). Classification (GTDB taxonomy): domain Bacteria; phylum Bacteroidota; class Bacteroidia; order Cytophagales; family Cyclobacteriaceae; genus JAGTVG01. Next base: position 7,785 of record JAHEGY010000080.1, on the reverse strand, counting down.
GAAGTATTGAAATACATGTGAAAGCATCTCATTGGTATGCCCACGATCATTCGTCCAATCTTGATTACAATAAGGTAATTCTGCATGTAGTTTGGGAGAATGACCTTGAAGTATGCAGGAATGACAACACCACCATACCCACGCTGGAGCTATATGAAAGAGTAGATCCGAATGTATTGGAAAGGTTTGTGAACCTTATATATCAAAGCGCAGGTTATCCCTGTCATCCCTGCCTGTCAATTGTAAAAAACACCTCTGTTCTCTCAATGATCCATAAGACTATGGCAGAGCGGCTTGATACAAAGGCAGATGATATCCAGAAGACCTTCCTTGATACAGGAAAAGACTGGGATGAGACTTCTTATCGTATACTTTTTCGAAATTTCGGCTTTAAAGTAAACCAGGAAAACATGTTCCTTTTGTCCAAACTTATTCCATTCAGAATCTTGTCACGGCACAGAAAGAACAGATTACAAACGGAAGCATTGTTATTCGGGACAGCCGGCTTCCTCGACAAGGTATGTGACACATATTCACAAAAGCTAAGGGATGAGTATTTATTTCTTCGATATAAATATTCTTTAAGTTCCAGCTTTTTAAAGCGATACCAATGGCGGTTTTTGCGTCTGAGACCCCAGAATTTTCCAACGATCCGGATAGCTCAGATAGCCAAACTACTGGGCAAGATGGACAGGATATTTTCAACTATTATCGGATCGCCATCAGTGAAAGATATTATGCATTGTTTTAATATTAAACAGGGCGTTTATTGGCAGCATCACTATGATTTCGGTAAGCGTTCTAAACAAAAATTATCCGGAATCGGTAAGGATAGCATATATAATGTAGTAATTAATACCTATGTGCCCGTTCTCATCGCTTATGCAAAGAATATAAAAGACCAGGGTTACTTGACGAAAGCACGGGAATTTCTGGAGGCAATTCCCCCTGAGAATAATCACATTATTCGAAAATGGGCAAAAATTGGGATTCAGCCTATTAGTTCATTTGAGTCGCAGGGATTAATTGAGTTATCGAATTCCTATTGTAATAAAAAAAAGTGTCTAAATTGTAACATCGGAACAGATATTCTTCTAAACAATCATTAAATAATATTGATTCTGGTCATAAACATTGTTTTACTTGTTGCGATTGTATTGATCGTGTACAGAAAAGCGTCCCATTCGCAGGTAAAAATCCATTTCTTTATTGCATTGTCAATAAAACTTATTTCAGGAATATTGCTGGGCGTGTTGTATTTTCAATACTACGGTTCTGGAGACACCCTGGTTTATCATGAAGCAGCCAGCTATCTGGCTCAAGCAGAGGACGGTACCTTAGGGGTTATAATCTCCTTATTTGGTCAACCTGAGGAACAGGTTTTGGATTTATTCCCAATATTAAGAGAGCCCAGGTCTGCCTTCTTTATTAAGATCATCACGGGTTTTTATATCCTTACATCCGGAAACTACTGGCTTACAAGTATCTACTTTTCTCTTATGAGTTTCATGGGATCATGGTTTCTGACAGATTCATTCATCCGTTTTAATCCGGATACAAAAAGCGCAGCTGTCATATCATTCCTGTATTTCCCAAGTTTTATTTTCTGGACCTCGGGCGTATTGAAAGAATCCATTGCCTGGTGTTGCCTTTCAGTGATTATGGGATTTATTGTTATTTATTATTATGCTAATAAACTGAATGCAAGGCAATTAACCCTGGGCCTGGTACTATTTTTTATTTTATGGAGTATAAAATATCATTATGTGGCCGTTCTGGCAATATGCTTCTTTCCATTGCTTTTATCTAAAACACTAAAGTCATATACCAAAGTATCGGGTAAATTGTATCCTGTAGTCCTAGGGGTATTTTTCATTATTGTTATCCTAATGTTTAGCCACCCCAATTTCAGACCGGGAAGAATGATGTCTGTTATCCAGGAAAATCATGAAATGATCAAAGAAATATCTGACCAGGGTAAAACAGTCGGGTTTATTGAGATCGGAAACCCATATTTTAATTTTCTGGTAAACATACCGTTATCCCTTTTTGCGGGTCTATTCATGCCATTACCCTGGCAAGGCATGAATATCCTTGCCTTTGCCGCGGGAATACTGAATTTTATTCTCCTGATTTTTTTTATAAAGAAGCTATTTACTATTTCTATTACGGATATAACTCAGATCTCATCCTTGAATTTATCCATGGCGTTTTACATTATTATTATGGCAATATTGATGGCTTACACTACCCCGAACTTTGGAACCCTGGAAAGGTATAAAACAAGTTATATCGGGTTTTTTATATTCTGGGTTTCTTATGGACATCCATTTTTATCCCGAATTTTAATGTATAAGAAACAATAGATTCTGGATATTTTGGGTAGAATATATATTAATGTAAATTTGATTTTTACAGCTTAATTATGGAAAAACCTGTAATGATTTTTGGAGCCGGCGGGATCGGACTTGCCGCATATGAAATATTTAGGAGTCATGATCTGATGATTTATGGATTTTTAGATGACCGGAACGAACTACATGGAAAGGAGATCGATGAAGTTACTGTTCTTGGAAGCACCGACAATGATGGATATCTTAAATACATTGGGCAAAAATGCGAGGCCTTTGTAGCTTCAGATGACAATAGTGAACGAAAAAGCATAGTTAAGATGCTAAAAGACCGTAGAAAAGTTATGCCCATCAACGCTGTTCACAAAAATGCAAGTCTTTCTGGATCTACGGATATATCTCATGGTAATTTTATTGATGATGGTACAGTTTTAGGAGCCAAAAGTGTAATTGGGAATCATAATCTATTACATTCAGGGGTAATTATTGAATATGAAGCCAATATTGGTCATTTTATCCAGATAGGAGCCGGAAGCGTAATAGGAGCCGGCACAAAAATTGAAGATGAAGTTTTTATAGGAGCCGGAGCAATTATTGTGCCTGGTATAAGAATAGGGAAGAATGCCAGGATCGGGGCTGGCTCAGTTGTAGTTGAAAATGTGGATGATAATATTACAGTATTTGGTAATCCGGCAAAACCAGTTAATGTATAATATTAAAATCAGTTATGTAGCCTTTTATTATGAGTAAAATCGCCGAATCAGAGCTTATTGTCAATGCTGATGGTAGTGTTTACCACCTGAACCTGAAGGCAGGGGATATTTCAGAAAAGATCATTGCTGTCGGAGACCCGGGTAGGGTTCACCGCGTGAGTAAATTCTTTGATTCTCTGGAATTTGAAATGAATAAAAGAGAGTTCATTACCCATGTCGGGAATTATAAAGGAAAAAAAATTACAGTGATAAGTACCGGGATGGGTACCGATAATATTGAGATATTATTGACGGAATTGGATGCCCTTTTTAACATAAATCTGCAGACCAGGGAAATTAAAAAAAAGAAAAAGAAATTAACCATTGTTAAAATAGGAACCTCAGGAGGGATACAGTCAGATATACGCATAGGAACACATCTTGTCTCGGACTATGCTATAGGGCTTGACAATCTTTTTGCCTATTATGATTTTCCTCAGGATAAAACGGGGCTGGAAGTGAGCAAGGCATTAAAAAAGTCATTGGATCTTAATTTTATGCCTTATTGCTGTAAGTGTTCTGAAAATCTTAAGAAAAGGATTGCCTGGGATATGCCTTCGGGAAATACTTTAAGCGCACCTGGTTTTTATGCTCCTCAGGGTAGGGAAATACGATTAAAACCCAGAAATCCTTCTTTCCTGAATGAACTGACATATTTTCATTGGAACGATTTCTGGCTTACGAATTTTGAAATGGAAGCTTCAGCTTATTATGGTTTAGGTAAGATGTTGGGGCACGAGGTTCTCTGCCTGAATGCCATAATTGCAAATAGAGTCAGAAAAAGTTTCTCTAAAAACTATAATGTAACTGTTGATAAACTGATACAGCTTGTATTGGACAGAATATAGATTTTTAAAAGATAAGATAAATTCAATTCCTTGATAAAAAAAACTTGATCTATTCTTTCTTTTCTTTCTTAAACAATTTATCAAAGGCTTCCTTCACTTCATCTGCTGCCTCCTGTAGTTTAGTTTCGAACTTTTCGAATTCATCAGAATGTTCTTCCTTAAAGGATGAAAATTTTTCTTCAAGTGTTTTTTTGTTTCTTTTCAGCTCTTCAATTCTTTCGTCAAGTTCCTTTTTCATGTCCTCTTTTGAATTCTTTGATTTAGCGAAAAGATCATCAATTGATTTGCCGAGGTCTCTGAGAGCTTTTTCGGCTTGTCCCATTTTTTTGTTTGCCATAATTCAGTTTTAATAAACTAGACGTGGATTATAAAGAAATGTTATCTTTGTAGAGTAAATTTAATACAGATATCTTGAATAAAAAATATATCATAAAGCTTGTTATCTATCTGGTTTTCTCGGCAGCAATAATTGGTTGTTCATCCTCTAAACCCAAGAAAAGAAGCCAACCTAAACGTGGTCCTATCCCCTGTCCGGTAAAAGATTGTTAGTTTTCAGGATTTCGGCGTCGTTAAATTGACAAAATATTCTGTTTCAATATGATTTTGCTTTAACAAGCACTATTTTTGGAGGTCAAAAAACCTAGTATTACGTTTGAAAATTACTTTTTAATATGGACGTTACTATTGATAAGCATTCCGGATTCTGTTTCGGTGTGGAGTTTGCCATACAAATGGCTGAAGATGAAATGGAGAATGACAAAACTTTATATTGTCTGGGGGATATTGTTCATAATGACATGGAGGTTAAGCGCTTATATGATAAGGGATTAAGGATTATAGACAGGGAGGATTTAAAGAATCTGAATAACTGCAAGGTGCTTATCAGAGCTCATGGAGAGCCCCCGGAAACCTATAAGGTCGCTCTTGATAACAATATTGAAATTATTGATGCCTCTTGCCCGGTCGTTTTGAAGTTACAAAACAGAATTAAGGATGCCCATGAAAGCATGAAAAAGGAGTCCGGTCAGATTGTAATTTATGGTAAATTAGGGCATGCAGAGATAATTGGATTAAATGGACAAACGAAAAACAATGCTATTATTGTTTCATCCGAGGAAGATCTGGATAAAATTGATTTCAATAAATCAATAACCTTATTCAGCCAGACCACCAAGAGCACTGACGGATTTTATGGAATCGTGAAAAAAATCGAAGAACGCATCGGTAATGTCCAGGATATTGCAGATTCCAGATTCATTACCCATGATAGTATTTGCCGGCAGGTCAGCAACAGGGTGCCGCAACTGGTTAATTTTTCCAGGGAACATAATGTGATCCTTTTTGTAAGCAGCAAGAAAAGCTCCAATGGCAAAGCATTATTTGAAAAATGCAGGAAGAATAATAAAAGAAGTTATTTTATTGAGAATGCAGATGACGTAAATGAATCCTGGATAAAAGACAATGATTCAATAGGTATTTGTGGAGCTACATCAACCCCAATGTGGTTAATGAAAAAGGTTGAAACCAAGGTCTTAACAATCGGACTTTAACTGTCAAAACTTTTATTAGGCAACCTGATTAATAACTGATTATCAATATAGTTATTCATTAAATATGTTTTGAACTAAAAATTGTTATTTTTGCTGTGCCAAATTAAAAATGAATTCGCTTAAAAAATGATTGAAACTATCAGAATTAAAAAGGGTTTTGATATAAATCTGAAAGGAAAAGCTGTAAAGAAAATAGAAGATATTTCCCCACCTGAAACTTATGCTTTGAAGCCAACGGATTTTATCGGAATCAAACGGCCCAAACTTTTAGTTAAGGAAGGAGATACTGTACAAGCTGGCACTCCAATACTTTTTTGTAAATTAAATGAGAAGATCAAATATGTCTCACCTGTGAGCGGTGAAATTGCTGAGATTGTAAGAGGTGAAAAACGGAAACTGCTTGAAGTCAGGATTCTGGCTGATAAGGATATAAAATATGCTTCCGCCAGGAAATTCTCATCATCCGAAATTAATAGTTTATCCAAAGAGGAGGTTGCGGATATTTTATGTGATCTTGGCGTATGGCCAAATATCATACAACGGCCTTATGGTATTATTGCAAACCCTGAGGATGAGCCCAGGGATATATTTGTGTCGGGGTATGATTCAAGCCCTCTGGCGCCGGATTATGATTTTATATACCAGGGACAGGAACAATATATTCAAACAGGCATTGACATTCTAAATAAGTTTATTTCAGGGCAATTGCATTTAACTGTTGATGCAAATGCTGAATTTTCGAAAGTATTCTCGCAGCTTAAAAATATCAATCTTCATAAGATAATAGGTCCGCATCCTGCAGGTAATGTAGGTATTCAGATCCACCACATAAAGCCAATTAATAAGGGTGAAAAAGTCTGGACCACCACTCCGTTTGGACTTGCACAGATCGGGAAACTTTTTATGGAGGGGAAATACGAATCCGAGAGGATCATTGCTGTTACAGGACCGGAAGTTAAAAACCCACAGTATTATAAAGTTAGAACCGGAACAAGTGTTAAAAAGATTCTGGAAAACAACTTGTTATCTGAGAACATCAGGATGGTCAGTGGTAATGCCCTGACAGGTGACCAGATCGCCATGAATGGTTATTTGGGGTTTTATCACAATCAGATTACTGTGGTGGAGGAAGGTAATCATCCGGTTTTATTCGGATGGTTTAAACCTACATTGAAAGAATTGAGTTTTCATCGTGCTTTAGGTCTGCTATCCTTTCTCAATCCGAAGAAAACAGAATATAATCTAAATACAAATACCAGGGGAGATAAGAGAGCTTTCGTGATGTCAGGAGTATTGGAAAAGGTGCTGCCTATGGATATTTATCCCACGCATCTTTTTAAGGCAATATTGACCGAGGATTATGATGATATGGAAGCACTGGGAATTTATGAGGTCATAGAAGAAGATGTGGCCCTCTGTGAATTCGTGGATGTATCCAAACACAATATACAGCAGATCGTCAGGGATGGATTAGAATTATTACAAAATAGTTAAGAGATTAAATAAATGAAGTTTTTAGAAGATTTAGTAAATAATCTTAAGCCAAATTTTGAAAAGGGAGGCAAACTCGAGAAATTTTATTGGGTATTCGAAGGATTTGAGACTTTTCTGTTTCAAATGGGTACTACAACCCGTGGTCGCGGGGTTCATGTAAGGGATGCTATTGATCTTAAGAGATTGATGATGACGGTAGTGGTTTCTATGGTTCCTGCCCTGATCTTCGGTATGTGGAATGTAGGTCATCAGCATTATCTGGCCATTGGACAGGAAGCTGATTTCATGCTCAAATTCTGGATTGGAATAAAGGTCGTGTTGCCCATAATTATTGTATCCTATGCTGTAGGACTGGGTATTGAGTTTGCTTTTGCTTCCATTAAAAAACATCCAATTGCTGAAGGATTCCTGGTCAGTGGAATACTTATACCACTTATCATGCCTCCCACCATACCACTTTGGCAGGTTGCTTTAGCTACTGCCTTTGCTGTTATCATCGGCAAGGAAGTATTCGGAGGCACAGGAATGAACATTTTCAATGTAGCACTTACCGCCAGGGCCTTTCTATATTTTGCCTATCCTCAGGAAATTTCCGGGGAAATATGGACTTATCTGGGTGACCAGGTACCGGTAGATGGATATTCTGGTGCTACTGCACTTGCCGTGGCTGCTGCAACCGAAGGGCCTGCTACCGTTCTTGGTGAATTTGCTAATGCCTGGCAACCCGGATTTTATTCACTAAAGAATCTTTTCTTCGGATTTATCCCGGGTTCCATCGGGGAGACCTCGA
>JAHEGY010000165.1 GCA_024644875.1 Cyclobacteriaceae bacterium | reverse complement strand
CATCCAGTAATACTACGCTATATGGTTTTCTCCTGACTTTTTCGGTCAATTGCCCGCCTTCTTCGTATCCAACATAACCTGGAGGAGCTCCAACAAGTCTTGAGACACTGAATTTCTCCATGTATTCACTCATATCAATCCGTATCAAAGCGTCTTCTTTGTCGAACATATATGTAGCTAGCACTTTTGCCAATTCGGTTTTTCCTACACCAGTCGGACCCAGGAATACGAAGGAACCAATAGGTTTTCTGGGATCTTTCAGGCCTACCCGTGTTCTTTGTATGGCTTTAATAAGCTTTTCAATGGCATTATCCTGACCAACAACCCGTTTCTTGAGTTCATCTGCCATTCCAAGAAGTTTGGAGCTTTCGTTCTGAGCAACTCGATTGGTAGGAATACCAGTCATCATGGCAACAACTTCAGCTACATTTTCTTCATTAACTTCAAACCGCTTTGTGCGCGTTTCATTTTCCCACTTAGTCTTAGCCTCTTCAAGCTTATTGATTAATTTCTTTTCTTTATCTCTTAATTGGGCTGCTTCCTCATATTTCTGGCTTTTGACAACCTTATTTTTCTCTTTTTTAACATCTTCAATGCCTTCTTCAAGATCAACAATCTCCTTGGGCACATGGATATTATTGATATGAACCCTGGCTCCGGCTTCATCAAGAACGTCGATTGCCTTGTCGGGTAAGAACCGGTCACTTATGTACCTGTCAGAAAGGCGAACACAAGCCTGAATGGCATCTTCAGTATAATTTACATGATGATGGTCCTCATACCTTTCCTTGATGTTATTTAAAATCGTAATAGTTTCTTCCGGTGTGGTTGAATCTACCATGACAACCTGAAAACGCCGGGCTAGCGCACCATCTTTTTCAATATATTGACGGTATTCATCCAGCGTGGTAGCTCCTATACACTGGATTTCACCTCTCGACAAAGCAGGTTTGAACATATTGGATGCATCAAGAGACCCGGAAGCGCCTCCGGCACCTACAATGGTATGCAGTTCATCAATAAACAGGATAACCTCAGGAGATTTTTCCAATTCATTCATTACGGCTTTCATCCTCTCCTCGAACTGTCCACGATACTTTGTGCCTGCTACCAGAGAAGCCAGATCAAGGGTTACCACCCGCTTACCGAATAAAACCCGCGACACTTTTTTCTGTGTAATTCTGAGGGCGAGACCCTCTGCAATAGCTGTCTTACCAACACCGGGCTCACCTATAAGCACCGGATTGTTTTTCTTTCTTCTGCTTAAGATTTGAGCAACACGCTCTATTTCATTATCACGACCAACTATCGGATCTAGTTTATTGTCTTCTGCCAATTTTGTGAGATCTCTCCCAAAGTTGTCAAGCACAGGGGTTCGACTTTTTTCTGCACTTTTTGCAGCACCTTCACTTTTTCCTGATGAACCTCCAAAAATTTTTGAAGCATCATCATCTCCATCATCCGTATCGGAGGAGGCCATAGGGTTTTCAGTCTGGAATTCTAGAAGTTCTTTCACGACATCGTAGTTAACGTCAAATTTTTCAAGGATCTGGGTGGCAATGTTGTCTTCATCGCGTAAGATGGATAGCAATAGATGTTCTGTTCCTATCAACTGACTTTTAAATATCTTTGCCTCCAAATATGTTATTTTAAGCACTTTCTCAGACTGTCTAGTAAGAGGAATATTTGCCAGATTCTTCACATTGGTTATTGCGGTACCACGGGTAGCCTGCTCTATGGATGATCTCAGATCATCCAATGACACGCCGAGTTTTTTCAGAATGCTTATTGCAACCCCTTCACCTTCCCGGATCATTCCCAGTAAAAGGTGCTCGGTTCCAATATAGTCATGTCCCAGCCGGAGTGCTTCTTCACGGCTTAGTGAAATTACTTCTTTTACCCTATTTGAAAATTTTGCTTCCATTCAATACCTCTGTGAACAGTTATATGTAAAGTTAAATCTAATTGATTTAATATGCTATGATATGCATATATAATGAATAATACCAGAGCATACAGAATTTTAACGATTATAGAAGATGAAATGTTTTAAAAATGACCTATTGATCTTTTTAGAATATTGATGGCATTTGGTCCCTCGCAGAAGATTAAATCTATAACACTCAAGTCTTTAACGAATTGATTTCCAAATACTTGTGTGTATTCCTGTGGAAAATAATAATCCAACACATTATTTACCTGCTTTGGATGAATCACAGATCGCAAATCCTGTATGGCAGATGGGTATTTTTTTTCATACTTCTGAGAAAAAATTATTTTTTTATTCAGCCCGATCATTTTTAATATCACCTCAAGAAATTGAAGGTTAAGATCAAACAGAAAACGTGGTTTATTATATAGAATCTTCTCGATATCTTGTTTATAATGTTCAAAAAATGGGGCATTCCCATAGGCTGATTGAATTGCCCTCCAATGGTTTTTGATCCAGGATTGATTCTGGTCTATCCGGATTTCCTGGATAGGGACATTACTATTGCCTTTCTCAATTGGGATAATCAAATCATCAACCTTATTGGCTGTTCTGATTTGGCAACGGTTCCTGAAGGATTGTTTGGTATAACTTTCTTTTGATTCTATAATTACTTCATCAAAGTAAGCCCAGGAAGCGACATAGGGTATGGATGGTAGATAGTGAAGTTCTATTATGGCCTGTTTGTACACCTTGGTTTTTATTTTATCGAATTATAATTCAATATATTCCCATTGGTTTTTTTTAGTATTTGCGATCCGGCCGAAAGTATTTTATCAATATTGATGTTTTCTATTTTTGAATTCTCCTCATTTACGAGGTTAGGATCTCCTAAATTAGAAAAAAATGCAAGATTCATCGCTCTGTTTAATAACTCAACATCCTGATAGGCAAGAGCAGTGTAAGCCTGGTTTTTGACCTTTTGAAGTTCTTCGCTGCTGATATCGTTTTCGATAAATTCTTCAAGTATAGCATTTATTTCACCCTCGGCAGATTCCTGGGAAACTCCGTTTTTAATCTTTCCACTGATAACTAATAAACCAGGATCAACGGATCCGGTTACATAAGCGTTGATTGAATTAAAAATACTTTTATCCTTCACCAGGCTTTGATATAACCGTGATGTTTTACCCCTACCCAGCATATCGCTCATAAGATCCACTGTATGATAGTCAATATCAAGGCGTCCGGGCATATGAAATGCCATGTATATAGCATCCAAGGGAACATTAGCTTCTATAACCTGGCGTCTGCTTTCTGATTGGACAGGTTCTTCAGGGAGTTGCCGGAAATAATTTTCACCAGCAGGTATATTTCCAAACCACTTATCAGCCAGTTTAATTACTTCTTTGGTATTCACGTCCCCGGCAACAACCATTGTAGCATTATTGGGGATGTAGAATTTATTAAAGAACGAAATGACATCTTCCATAGATGCTGTTTCAATATGAGAAATGTCCTTTCCAATAGTCGACCACCTATAAGGATGGGTTTTATATGCCAGAGGGCGTAATTTTAACCATACATCCCCATAGGGTTGGTTCAAATACCGTTGTTTGAACTCCTCAATTACTACTTTTCTTTGAATTTCCAGAACCTTTTCCTCGAATGATAGGCTGAGCATCCTGTCTGACTCGAGCCAGAACGCAGTTTCCAGATTAGAAGATGGGATTGAGATATAATAATTGGTAATGTCAGGGCTGGTAAATGCATTATTCTCTCCCCCAACCTTTTGAAGGGGCTCGTCGAATGACTTGATATTTGCAGAACCACCAAACATCAAATGTTCAAATAAATGGGCAAATCCGGTCTTTTCTTCCGATTCATCCTTTGAACCAACATTATACAGGATATTTAACACAGCAATAGGAAGTGAATGATCTTCATGAACAATTACTTTCAAGCCGTTATCCAGTGAGAATTCTTCGAAGTTTATCATAAGAGTGCAGCCGTAAAAATATAAAATACATCTGTTTTTATCTTCATTTCAAACTTTTACATTTGATAAAAATTAAAACAATGTACTTCGACAGAAATGGGATCACCGATAAAAGGTTGATTACAATCTACGAGGCCTTGCTTGCCCCAAGAATGATAGAAGAAAAAATGCTGAAATTGCTGAGACAGGGCAAGATCAGCAAATGGTTCAGCGGGATCGGGCAGGAAGCAATCTCAGTCGGTGCTACCTTAGCCCTTAAACGAGATGAATACATCCTTCCAATGCATAGAAATCTTGGGGTATTTACCAGTCGGAAAGTTCCTTTACATAAACTTTTTGCTCAATTCCAGGGGAAAATGTCAGGTTTTACCAAAGGCAGGGACAGGTCTTTCCATTTTGGCAGCAGAAAACACCGTATAATTGGCATGATCTCTCATCTGGGGCCACAATTAGGAGTATCCGATGGCATTGCGCTCTCCCATTTACTCAAAAAAGAAAAAAAAGTGGTCCTGGCTTTTAGTGGTGATGGTGGGGCCAGTGAGGGTGATTTTCATGAAGCGATGAATGTAGCATCGGTCTGGGATCTTCCAGTATTATTTTTTATTGAAAATAACGGATATGGACTGTCCACACCCAATGTTGAACAATACAATCATCAACATTTCATTGACAAAGGGCATGGATATGGGATGGAAGCCCATCAGATAGATGGTAATAATGTTCTTGAGGTTTACCAGTCAGTAAAGAAAATTGCGAGGGAAGTTAGAAGGAAGCACCGTCCAATTCTTCTGGAAGCAATAACATTCAGAATGAGGGGTCATGAAGAAGCTTCAGGCACAAAATATGTTCCCAAAGAACTAATTGAAAAGTGGGCGATTAAAGATCCAATTGATAACTATGAGAAGTTTCTGCTTGACAATAATATTTTAGATGAAGAACTGGCTGTGAAGATCAAAGAGAGCATAAAACTGAATATTGATGAGGGATTAGAAAAAGCCTATGCCGATAGTTACCCGGAATTCTCACTTGAAAGGGAAATAGCTGACGTATTCTATCCCTATCAAACAGAAAACAATAAACAGGATACTTCAAAAACGAATAAAAAGAGGTTTGTGGATTCAATTAATGAAGCTATTGACCAGGCCTGTGAAAAGCATCCTAATCTTGTATTGATGGGACAGGATATAGCAGAATATGGAGGGGTTTTTAAGGTAACGGAAGGATTGTATGAGAAATATGGAAAGGCCAGGGTCAGGAATACCCCTTTATGTGAATCCGCCATTCTGGGGGCCAGCCTTGGTCTGTCAATTGCTGGTATGAAGTCGATGGTTGAGATGCAGTTTGCAGATTTTGTTTCCTGTGGATTTACACAGATCATCAACAATATCGCTAAGGCCCATTATCGATGGGGGCAAAATGCGGATGTGGTTATCAGAATGCCTACAGGTGCCGGGGTTAATGCCGGTCCATTCCATTCTCAATCTAATGAAGCATGGTTCACGCATACGCCCGGTTTAAAGGTGCTTTATCCTTCGACGCCATCTGATGCCAAAGGATTGTTACTATCAGCCTTTGAAGATCCAAATCCTGTGTTGTTTTTCGAGCACAAGAAACTCTACAGATCAGTAAGCGAGGAGGTCCCGGCTGGTTATTATACTCTGCCACTGGGGAAAGCAAACAGAATTTTTGAAGGGCACGATATTACAATTATTACCTACGGCTATGGCGTGATCTGGGCCAGGTCTGTTGTCGAATCATTACCAGACATATCTTTTGACCTGATCGATTTAAGAACCCTGATGCCCTGGGATAAGGAAATTGTATCGGAATCTGTCAAGAAGACCGGGAAAGTAATTATACTTCACGAAGCCACAATAACTGGAGGAATAGGAGGGGAAATTTCGGCCTTTATAGCGGAAAACCTATTCGAATATCTCGATGGTCCCGTTCTCAGGGAAGGGAGTCTCGACACACCTGTACCATTTACGAATAACCTGGAAGAAAATTTCCTTCCTCTGAACAGGTTTCGGGAGAAACTCCTCCAATTAATTGAATATTGATGACATCCCTTATTTTCTACATATTTGTAAATATTTTATAGATTTCAGCGTTTATAAGACAGAATAAGAAGGAATAATTTTGAGATACTACCATTTTCATCAGATGCTTAAACTGATTGAAGGAAAACTATATCCTTTCAAAACAGTGGTATCGTGCCTTCTGATTATTTTTAGTTTGATCCTGATAAGCCATTCAGGCAGTGCTCAAATCAAGATCTCTGATAAAAAATCCAATGCCTTTAAGGAGAGCCGGAAAAACAAAAATAAAAAAAAGAAAAGAAGACAGAAGAGGTTGCGCAAAGCCTCCATTCAAAACCAAACCAGCGGAGAGCTAGAAGTTGTCCCTGAAGCTTTACAGGAAAGATATGTCCCTAAAAAGCAGAATGCCGAAAAAAACCCATCCCGAACATATACCCAGTCAGAAAGAAAGCAGAGAAGAAAGTATACAAAAAAGGCAAATGAATCCCAGCGACAGGGAATGGCAATCAAGGACAACTATCAGAGGCGGCAAAAGAGATACAAAAAACAATCCAGAAACATAGTTCAACATCAGGGCAATATTCGTGTCGAGCCTTATGTTTTACGGTCCAGGCAAGGCTTTTTCCCGGAACCACCTGTCGACGATACTCCCGGGCGAACCAATGTCAGAAAACGCAATCAAAAGCTGGCACAATATGCTCAAAAATCTGAAGAAGCATTAATGCAAGGGCTTAGTAAGACTAAATCCAGGAAGCAGATCCGGGCCGGAACACTTGAGAAATCCATTCTTGCCCAATCCCAGGGTTTGTACAGAGTTAAGTCAAAACGGAAACAAGACCAGCAGATCAAAAGAAATTCTAATAAAGCCGCATTAAATACCGGGAATTTGTCCATGAACAAAAGTAGAAAAGAGGATACTTATATGGCTAAATCTGTCGAGGGCTTGAATCAGGGGATGACTGTTAAATCAAGAAAAGTCAAAGACAGAAAACAAGTTATGCAATTCAATTCAATGACTCAGTCACGATTTTCCGGCAACCTGAAATACAACGCCAGGAACCGGGAAGATCAGTATATGATCAAATCGATAGAGGCCCAGAAACAGGGTTTGGTGATCAAAAACAAATCCCTACGTGACCGAAAGCAATTAATGCAATCCAATTCCATGGCCCAGTCCCAGTTCCAGGGGAATTTAAAATTTAATGCCAGTAAGCGCGATGACATGTATATGGCTAAATCGATAGAGGCCCAGAAACAGGGTTTGGTGATCAAGAATAAGTCCTTGCGCGACAGGA
>JAHEGY010000079.1:7551-23136 GCA_024644875.1 Cyclobacteriaceae bacterium | reverse complement strand
GTTTGACAGCGAGAATTATCACCTTCTTACCGTTGACCGCATCTGCATTATTATCGGTTACAATTATTCCTTTTGCTTTTAGATCTTCAATAAGGTGTACTTTCCTCCTCGTCATTGTAATATTTGAGGCTTTGATCTTTTCACTGAATAATAATCCCATGGCAATTGAACGCCCAAGATTACCTCCGCCAATGATCCCAATATCATATGCTATCATAGTTGTTTATATATTAATGACAAATAAGATGCAATTTATGTTAATTTTTCAATATTTTGCTTGTGCATATGTGTAAATGATAAGAATTATCCTGAGATTTAAGGGTATTTATAAAATTGAAAAGCACTGCCAACATATCTTTATTTGTCATATCGCTGGCCATACTATTCAGTTCTCTGATCCCCCCGGATTATTTCTGGATTGCAGGTTTCCTGGCCTATGGTATTCCCGCTATCCTGTTGATCAACCTTATCCTGGCCATCTGGAGCGTTTATAAAAAAAAGAAAAGTGCCGTATACCCTCTAGTGGTCCTGGTCCTTGGTTACGGTTTCATAGGGGACACGTTTAGGATTCATAATAATGATACTGGTGGAGATCTTAAGGTAATCACATACAATACCAGGGTGTTTAATGTTTATTTTAACAATGGACAAGATACTTCATCCGTAAGGAAGATGATCGACTGGATAAACAATGAAAATGCCGATGTCATTTGTTTCCAGGAATTTTATAATGATCCGGGATCTTCTAATTTCAACACATTGAAAAAAATAAGGGATTACAATGAATATTATTTCTTTAACAGCCCCAAAGTGACCAACAGGATAGGCGCGGAATTTGGGGATATTATATTCAGTAAATATCCAATCGTAAAGAATGGAGAGATAAGTTTTGGGAAGAATACCCTTAATAAGGTCATATATGCAGACATCAAGGTTAAATCTGATACCATCAGGATTTACAATATG
Organism: Cyclobacteriaceae bacterium; assembly: GCA_024644875.1. Lineage (GTDB taxonomy): Bacteria > Bacteroidota > Bacteroidia > Cytophagales > Cyclobacteriaceae > JAGTVG01. The sequence continues at coordinate 22,170 of JAHEGY010000079.1, read as the reverse complement.
CATCTTCAGTCAATGCATATCCGTGAAGATGAATTGATCAATACCGAAGATCTGCAATTAGGTTTCAAACAACTGGTATCAAATCTTAAAAATGGATTCATACAAAGGGCCAGGCAGATCCGGATCTTAAAAAAGGAACTCAAAGCATGTCCACATCCTGTAATACTCTGTGGAGATCTGAATGATCTTCCCTACAGCTATGCTTACCGGAAACTGGATGCTGATTTAAACAATGGATTTAAGAAAGCCGGAAATGGTTTTGGTTTCACATTTAACGGAAAATTATTCTTTTTAAGGATTGATAATCAATTTTTCAGCAGGGATTTAATGATCCATTCCTATAAGACCCATCGCGAAATGAAATGTTCTGATCATTTTCCGGTATCAGCCACTTATTCTCTGCAGAGCGTCTCAGATTAATTTAAAGAATCCCCGATCTTATAATCCAGATCAGTATTTTTGCCAAATAGAAATTATGACGGTCAAGAAGGATATACGTGAATTAAGTGATGCCGAAATCGCTGTGGCTGTTGAATCCCTGGGAGAAAAGCCCTACAGGGCAAAACAGATCAGTCATTGGATATGGGCAAGGTCAGTCACCGATTTTGAAGATATGACCACTCTTTCAAAATCACTACGTGATAAACTAATAGAAAAATTTGAATTCAGACCTGTCCATTTGGATTTCCAGCAAAAAAGTTCCGATGCAACCATTAAGGTAGCGTTCAAATTATATGATGACAACATCATCGAGGGTGTATTGATACCTTCGGAGGACAGGATGACAGCCTGTATATCGTCTCAGGTGGGTTGTTCATTATCCTGTAAGTTTTGCGCTACAGGCTATCTAGAAAGACAAAGAAATCTTACACCGGGTGAAATTTATGATCAGGTGCTGTATATCAGGAAACTCGCACTGGAGCATTATAATATGCCATTGACCAATATTGTGTTTATGGGTATGGGTGAACCCCTCCTTAATTATAAAAATGTCATGATGGGTATTGAACGCATTACCTCTCCGGATGGCCTGGCCATGTCCTCAAAAAGGATTACCCTGTCAACGGCAGGTATCGCGAAACTGATTAAAAAGCTAGGGGATGACAATGCCAAATTCAAGCTCGCATTATCCCTGCATGCTGCAAATGATATGAAAAGGAATAAGATCATGCCGATCAATGAAACCAATTCACTAAAGGTACTCCTGGAAGCATTAAATTATTATTACAAAAAAACCAAATCCATGATCACCCTTGAATATATTGTATTCAAGGACTTCAACGATACGCTTGAGGATGCGAAGGAATTACTTACATTTGTCAAGAAGATCCCAGCCAAAGTAAACATCATAGAATATAATCCCATCGAAATGGCATCCTTCACAAATACTGATGAAGACAGACTGGAATCCATAAGAGATTATCTCGAGCGGCACAGGGTAAATGTAAGGTTGAGAAGAAGCAGGGGCAAGGATATTGATGCTGCCTGTGGTCAGCTGGCCAACAAACGTTGAATGGTTTCAGGTCTTTTTTTGTCATCAGTTCAGGGGTAATAAATCCTGAGCCTGCTGCTGATGGTATCCTGCCGGGGATAAATCTATTTTTTGCTGGCGTTAAACAATTTCTGCTTCTCCTCCTTGGTCAGACTTTCATATCCTCCTTCAGAAATTTTATCCAGAATGGTATCTATTTCGTCCTGATTGATGTTTTTACTCTGATCGGTCTTTGTCGTACTTTTTCTGCCTTTACTGGATTCAGTATTCTTATACGATACCTTGATCTTGGGTTTTCGAACAAACAAACTCTTTAAAAAATTGATAAAATTTATAATTGGTTGACCGATGTCATTACCCTTTTTAAGTTGTTGAACATAAAGAAATCCGATCAGGGCTCCTCCGAGATGCGATAATTCTCCGCCTGCATTTGAGCCATCAATATTAAAAAAAGAAAGAAGTACATAGAAGATGGCTATATACTTGATCTTGATAGGGCCAAGGAACAAAAGGAAAAAAGTATAATTTGGCATAAAGGTGGCTGCGCCGACAACAACTGCAAATACTCCGGCAGATGCACCCATTAGTATTGATAATTGAACCCGGTCATTGTAGAAGGGGATCAGGTTATAAATGAGTATAAATAGAAATCCTCCAATGAGTCCTCCCAGAACATATAAATTGATCAGTTTGTTGTTTCCCAGAAATTCATATATGATTTTTCCAAACCAGAAGAAGAAAAGCATATTAAACAGGACATGAAAAAAGCTTTCATGGGTGAAGAAATAGGTTATGATGGTCCATGGCTTAACCAGGAAAGCAGATATATCAGATGGTAATGCAAGCTGGTTAATGACCCAGGCATAAACTTCAGGATTACCGGAAATTGAAGTGAATACTCTGATCACATTAATCAGAATAAATACAATTGCATTAATCAAAATGATCTGGATAAGCCCGTTATCCGGCTTTTTCCAGGCAGTTTTAAACTCATCTAAAAAACTTTGTCTCTGCATAGGTTTAATGATATCCTTTTTTAGACCAACTCCTTACAAGTATAAACGCAAACAACATACCTCCCAGATGCGCAAAATGGGCAACATTATCCCCGGGAGCCTGGTGAATTACAGAATACAATTCGTAGGCGCCATATAATAAAACGAAATATTTTGCTTTTATTGGAATAGGCGGGATCAATAACATTAAAGTTGTATTTGGAAATAACATCCCGAAAGCCATCAGAATACCAAATACCGCTCCGGAGGCACCAACCATAGGGATATTGGCTTTTTGCTCATAGATCTTTTCCACGATATAGGTGCTTTCTTCCTCCAGCTGCGGATTATCCGGATTTGCCGCATATTGTTCGATCATTCTTTCAAGATCATTGTTCAGGTACCAGTGGTTGATGATAAACTGATTAAATTTTTCAGGGTTGGGGTCGACCTGATAATACATGGCATCATTCTGAACTTTACGCATTTCAAAATAATTAATACCTGAATAGAGTACTCCGGCACCCAATCCGGTCACCAGGTAAAATATCAGAAAACGCTGAGAGCCCCATGTTCGTTCAAGCCAGGGACCAAAAATAAATAAAGCCAGCATATTCCCGAAAATATGACCAAATCCAGCATGGATAAACATATAGGTAAAAAACTGGTATGGACGAAAGGTCTCGGCATGAATATATCGCAGACCGCCAATGCCAATTAGATCTATGTTAAAAAAACCTTGTATTAATGCCAATACAATATTTAACAGCAACAGGTTTTTTACTACAGGGGTTAAATTTCCAAACATTAATATCGATTCTTAAAATATCCTTCTAACTGTTCCAGTTCCAATATAATATATGTGGATTCACCATAAGGCGAATAATTCGGATTTTGGCAACCGAACAACCGGTCGATTAGCGACCTGCATTCTTCTTCACTCAAAACCTTTCCTTCCTTAAGGGAAGTATACCTGGCAATCGACATAGCCAGATTCTCGAAAGTACTGATCTCAAGTTTCTTTTTATTGAGCTTAAACTGTTCCACAAGACCTTCGAAAACCTCCTTCTCATTGATATCCGACATTCCGGAAGGTATTCCGTTAATTACAATGGAATTTTTCCCAAATATATTAAAATCAAATCCCAATCTGGTAATTTCTTCAGCTATATCCATTATCAGGGTATAATCCCCCGCATTTAATTCCAGTGATATTGGAAACAACAGTTTCTGAGTGGTTCCTGAGTTAGCATTGAGATTATTCAGGTAATTTTCAAAAATAATCCTTTGATGAGCATATACCTGGTTAATTATCATGACACCTGATTTTACCGGGGAAATTATATATTTGCCATGAACCTGGAATGTGTGAGGAAACAGGTCCTCTTTTTGAAGAGAAGACCTATCATTATCCGTATGAATATCATGAAAATCACTTTCGATAGTATATCGATCTTTTGTACTAGCTGGATCGGTATTATCTGCCTTTTCGTACAGATCTTCCCAGTTAGATAAATTTGATTTTCCACTCGGATCCACTCTAAACCGTTCGTAATCCAGGTCCTGGCTTGTTTTCATGGATTTGTCACCACCGAACTTCGTGTTTAGATCCAGATTGATGTCCATATCATAATCAAGGCTGGGCATGATATTATGTTGACCCAGTGATTGCCGGACAGCGGACATGATAATTCCATAAACAGTCCTTTCATCAATAAATTTTATCTCAGTTTTTGTTGGATGAACATTTACATCTATATTACCTGGATCAATTTCAATAAACAGCACGAAAAAAGGATAATAATCCTTAGGCAAAAGGTTTTCATAACCGGTCATGACAGCATGATTCAGATAATTGCTTTTTATAAAACGCTTATTCACAAAAATATACTGTTCTCCCCTCGTCTTTTTTGCATGTTCGGGTTTACCAATATATCCTTTCATATTGAAATGCGGTGTATCTTCCTGTATAGTCACCAATTGTGATTGATAATTCTTCCCGAACAGGTTCACGATCCTTTTCACCAGTTTTCCGGTTGGCAGACTGTGAACTTCCATATCGTTTTGGAATAAGGAGAATGATATATCCGGGTAACTCAAGGCTGCACGTTGAAATTCCTCAATAATATGACGCATTTCAACCGAATTCGATTTCAAAAAATTCCTTCTCGCCGGTACATTATAAAATAGATTTTTAACTTCCAGGGAAGTTCCATCAATAGTGGCCGCAGGTTCAGAATCTATTACTTTAGATCCTTCAATACAAATAGATGTTCCCAATTCCTCATCTCTTAATTTTGTTTTCAGTTGTACTTGCGCCACGGCAGCTATAGATGCCAGTGCCTCACCCCGGAAACCCATAGTTTTTATCCGGAAAAGATCTTCACTGGTTTTTATTTTCGAGGTAGCGTGTCGTTCAAAACACATCCTGGCATCGGTAACACTCATACCCTTGCCGTCATCTATAACCTGGATAAGGCTTTTGCCAGCTTCCCTGACAATGATCCTGATATTGGAAGCCCCTGCGTCAATAGCATTTTCTATAAGCTCTTTGACCACGGAGGCAGGCCTTTGAACAACCTCACCGGCAGCGATCTGATTGGCTATAGATTCGGGAAGTAAATGAATGACATCTGGCATAAACGATCAGGATCTGTTTCTACGCTTCATCCATATATAAAAAGGAATGAGAAATAAAAAAGCATAGAAAATCTGGTTCCCAAAATATATATAACCGAAGGATATAACTACAAAAGATATGACAAATATAAACTGCATTATGCCGGATGTTTTTTCCGTTCTTGCCCTTCTTCGGAATGCGCTTGAAATATGTTCCCGATAGTATTCATCAGAATCTCCTATTTCCTTCTTAATTCTCGATGTTCTTTCCTCAATTTCTTCTTTAATTGGGTCATAATACCGAGGTTGAAAATTAAATCGATTATTTTTGGGAAGCCTAGTAAGAGATGGTAGTTTCATCTGCTATTATTTATACCTGATTATACAAAGCTAAAATATTAATTTATTAATTCATAAGTACTGAATGGGTTTACGGAAAAAAGGATTTCTTGTTGTTTTTTTATGTCTGATCTGTGTTCCTGAAATTAGCTTTGCTTCAAATCAAGCTATAAATGATGATAAAAGAGCCTGGGTTGACAGTCTCCTTAATACCATGACCATAGATGAGAAAATTGGTCAACTCCTGATGATCCCGGTATACTCCAATAAAAGTGATCAGTATTATTCGGATATCGATTACTTGATAAACCGCTACCATGTAGGAGGGATAATTTTTTTCCAGGGAAGACCTTCCAGGCAGGCTGAATTGACCAGGAGATTTCAGAATAAATCCAAAATCAGGCTCTTTGTGGGCATGGATGCTGAATGGGGCATGTCTATGAGGTTAGACAGCATTAAATCCCTTCCCAGAAACATCACACTTGGAGCGGTCCGGGATACCCGGTTAATTTATAATACGGGAGCAGAGATTGCACGTCAGTTTAAGATCGCCGGCATGCATATAAATTTTGCCCCGGTTCTGGATGTGAACAATAATCCCGATAACCCGGTCATTAACATCCGTTCTTTTGGAGAAGATCCATATGTTGTATCCGAAAAGGGAATTGCCTTTTTGAAAGGCATGCAGGATAATGGGATCATTGCAGTTGGCAAACATTTTCCCGGACATGGCGATACCGGCACTGATTCACATTACACGCTTCCGGTAATTGATCATAACCGATCCCGGCTCGATTCTATAGAGCTCCTGCCTTTTAAAAAAGCCATTCAGTCCGGGATAAAGGGAATAATGGTGGCACATTTAAACATTCCGTCATTGGAAAGTACGCCCGGATTACCAGCAACCCTTTCAAGAAATATAGTTACGGGCCTGTTAAAAGAAGAGTTTAAATACCAAAACCTGGTATTTACAGATGCCATGAATATGCAGGGTGTTACTTCTTTATTCCCGGAAGGTTTGCGCGAACTTGAAGCTTTTAAAGCTGGAAATGACATGATCCTGATGCCAGTAAATGTTCCCGCTGTTCTGAAAACTTTTAAGTCAGCCATAAGCAATAAAGAAATATCTGAAACAGAAATAAAGGAAAGGGTCAGGAAAATATTAATGGCCAAATATGAAAGTGGCTTATTTGATGAAGTGCCGGTAAAACCAGAAAGATTATCTGAAAGGCTGAATGTAAAAATTGACGAATTGAACTACCGGATATTCGAGAATGCGACCACGCTGATTAATAACAAAAATAACCTGCTCCCTTTCCGGTTGACTGATACGATCCGGTTCGCTTCACTTTCAATATATGATGATAATTCGGAGAATTTTAAAAAGATAGTTAACCGATATGGATCCTTCGATCATTATTCCTATTCAAAAAATCAAATGTCCCGGAATACATATGATGATCTATATGCTGAACTTTCCAGGTATGAGGTGGTAATCGTTTCAGTACACAATATCAATAATCGTTCACGGCAAAATTACGGGATCAGCCAGGCCGATATTAACTTTATTAACAAATTGAATAATTCGACGAATATTGTCCTGGTAGCCTATGGAACCCCATACAGCCTTAGATTCTTCGAACAATGCGGGGTATTATTATGTGCCTATGAAGACAATGCCTATGCACAGGAAACAGTAGCGCAACAACTATTCGGAGCCATCGCAATAAAAGGAAGATTACCTGTCACAGCCAGTGACCGTCATCCGGCCGGAACAGGAATGGATCTGCCTTCCATCGGGAGATTGGGATACTCTACACCGGCACGTGAGAAATTCAATGTGAAAACCCTATCCCTGGTTGATACGATCATTGAGGATGCGATCAGGGAAAGGATGATTCCCGGGGCACAGCTTCTTATCGCCAGGAATGGAAGGATCGTAAAGGAAACAAGTTATGGTTATCAGACTTATCAAAAGGAATTCCCGGTAACAGACACCACATTATATGACCTGGCTTCCATAACTAAAGTGGCAGGTACCATACAAATTCTGATGATGCTGGTGGAACATGGATATATCGATCCGGATAAAAAAATATCTTACTATCTGCCAGAGTTAAAAAAGACAAACAAGGAGGACCTCATTATTCGTGATATCCTATCACATCAGGCAGGTTTGATCGCATACTATCCTTTTTGGGTAAATACAATAAATGGAAGGAATTCCAGAAAAGAATATTACAGCAGTGTAGCTGACGCAAAATATAAAGTGGAAGTGATCCCGGGAATGTATTCAAAGCCCAGCTTAAAAGACTCGATATGGCAATGGATGATTAAATCTGATCTTCTCGAAAAAGAAGATTCCCTTAAACCCTATGAATATGTTTATAGCGATATAGGATTTTATCTTGTACAAAGACTAATTGAAAAGGTTACGGGCGTTCCCCTGAATGAATTTCTGAAGGAATATTTGTATTCACCACTTGGATTGAAATATATAAGCTACCTGCCCAAAAACAATTTCCCGCGAAAACAAATAGCACCTACGGAGGTTGATAATATGTTCAGAAAAGGCATAATACAGGGTAATGTACATGATGAGATTGCCTCGATATTTGGCGGGGTTGCAGGACATGCCGGATTATTTTCAAACGCGTACAGCCTGGCTGTGATTATGCAAATGAACCTACAGAATGGTTATTATGGGGGGAACCAGTATATTCACCCGAAGACATTATCGGATTTTACAGAAAGGCAATATACCTTTAACCGCAGGGGACTTGGTTGGGACAAGCCTCAGGTGATCGGGCATGAATACAATCCGGCTAGTTTTCATGCGTCAATGAAAAGCTACGGACATAGTGGTTTTACAGGTACTTATGTCTGGATAGATCCCGGATTCGACCTGGTTTATATATTTTTGTCAAACCGTACGTATCCTGATGTTGGAAATAAAAAACTAATTGATTCGGAAGTACGTAAAAGAATTCAAACTGTTATATATAGTTCACTAATCAATAATTAATTATGAATATCGGAATTGTTTGCTACCCCACATATGGTGGTAGTGGAGTGGTAGCAACGGAATTGGGTAAGGCCCTGGCCAAAATGGGTCATAAGGTGCATTTTATAACATACAGTCAGCCTACCCGGCTAGATTTCGTTAATCCGAATCTGTATTATCACGAGGTAACCATTAATACCTACCCATTATTTGACTATCCGCCATATGAACTGGCATTGTCAGGTAAGATTGTGGATGTGGTGAAATATGAAAAGCTGGACCTGCTACATGTCCATTATGCAATCCCACATGCTTCCGCTGCCTATATGGCCCGGGAGATCCTGGAAACAGAAGGCATATATATACCTTTTATAACCACACTTCATGGAACAGATATAACCCTGGTAGGAAAAGATCCTTCCTATGAACCAGTCGTAACTTTCAGTATTAACAAATCGGATGGAATAACAGCTGTATCTGAATCTTTGAGGAAGGAGACGTTTGATCATTTTAAGATTACCAAAGAAATTCGGGTTATTCCTAATTTTATTGACCTGAGCCGTTTCAGTAAGCAGAAAAAAGACCATTTCAAAAAAGCCATTTGTCCAAATGATGAAAAGCTGATTGTGCATACTTCAAACTTCAGAAAGGTAAAAAGGGTTGAAGATGTACTCACAGTATTTAAAAATATCAGAGATATAATGCCCGTAAAACTTCTTCTTGTAGGAGATGGACCCGAAAGAATGATCATTGAGAATATGTGCCGGGAATTAGGTACCTGTGATGATATTCGTTTTCTGGGTAAACTCGAACATATTGAGGAGGTCCTGTCTGTTTCTGACCTATTTGTAATGCCTTCTGAAAAAGAAAGCTTCGGGCTGGCAGCACTGGAGGCCATGGCCTGTGAAGTACCTGTGATCTCTTCCAATACAGGAGGATTACCGGAACTTAATCAACATGGTATCACCGGTTTCCTGAGCAATGTGGGTGATGTGGAAGACATGACGAAAAATGCACTCTTTATTCTTCAGGACGAGAACTTACCCAGGTTTAAAAAAGCGGCACTGAAACGGGCAGAAGATTTCAGTATCGACAAAATACTTCCACTGTATGAGAATTTCTATGAGGAAATTCTCGTGGCTCAAAAAGTATAAATTATATATTAAAGGATTTGTTCACACGTAATTGTATATATCTCTGATTAACAACACGCTGGAGAAATTTATGGAGTTTTCATAAAGTAATATGCCCGGAATTAGTACAGAATAATATGAAAAAATCAGGTTAAATAGCGTGATTTTTATTAATATTATGCCTTGAAAAATTGATTATTCTCTTGTCGTCTTTTATGTTGAGATGGATATCAGAGATATTAAAAAATTGGTATTAGAAGGGGAAACCGATATACTCGAGTTTAAGAAAAAGGCGAACTTTCCTGAAAAAATAGTCAAAGAAATAGTAGCCTTTGCAAATACAAGAGGAGGAAGGTTATTAATTGGAGTAGATGACGATGGTACTGTTACAGGTGTTAAAAATTATGAAGAAGACATTTACTCCCTCAACGAAGCTATAGCCAGCTATTGCACACCCTCCATCAAATATCAGCTTGATGTGGTTAAAATGAATGAAAAACGTGCTGTTTTACATTACAATATTTACGAGAGTAAGCATAAGCCGCATTATGTAAAAAATGGATATCAGGGTAAAAACAGAAAATCGTATATAAGGCTTGCCGATAGAAGCATACAGGCAAGCCGTGAGATGATTGAAATTTTAAAAAAGAGACAACGCAGTAAAAACATAAAGGTGAACTTTGGTGAAAAGGAAAGGATTTTAATGAATTACCTGGGAGAACATGAAAAAATTACGTTGGAGACATTTTCGAAAATTGCAGATATTAAGAGATCCATTGCTTCCAGAACATTGATATGGCTGGTATCGGCAAATATTCTGGATATCGAAGCCCGGGAAGATGAAGATATTTTCACTCAAAAGGTACCGTAAAACAAATGAAATCCAAAATGGTAGAGTCTAAAAAAAGGGAAAAGGTATTCGTTTTAGACACATCAGTAATTTTATATTCTCATGATGCCATCCTGAATTTCCAGGAACACGATATCGGTATTCCTATTACGGTCCTGGAGGAACTGGACAATTTTAAAAAGGGTAATGATACCATTAACTTTGAAGCCAGGGAATTTATCAGGCTGATCGATAATTTGTCAAAGGGGAACAAACTACAGGACTGGATCCCACTGAACGGAAAAGGAAAGGGGAAATTTAAAGTACTGATGTCCTCTCCGGTGAAAAAAAGCCTGAATGCGGAGGAGATCTTCGATGAAAAAAAGGCGGATCATAAGATCCTGAATGCTGCTCTAAACTTGCAGTATGAGCATCCTGAAAAAAGGGTAATCCTGGTAACTAAAGATGTTAATCTAAGGATCAAAGCAAAATCCCTGAATCTTACCGCCGAAGATTATGAGACCGGGAAGATCAAAAATGTCAATTCCCTCTTCACAGGAAAGCTGGTTCTCAATAATGTTTTACCCGAATCTATTAATTCCATATACGAAACTGGGTTTTGTGAGGTGAAAAACATCCTGAAAAGAAAAAAACCGGTAAACAACCATTACTATATTTTAAAAAGTATCAAGAACTCCGGCTTAGCGTATTATAGTCCTGAAGAAGATCGTATTGAAAAGGTGGAAAAAAGACCGGTCTATGGAATAAAGCCAAGAAATGCAGAGCAAACTTTCGCCATACACGCAATTTTAAATTCCAATGTAAGACTTGTTACCTTGCAGGGGGTTGCCGGTACCGGTAAGACCCTTATAGCGCTTGCCGGTGCCCTGGAACAACGGCGTAAATTCAAGCAGATCTATCTCGCCCGACCAATCGTGCCCTTAAGCAATAAAGATATAGGGTATCTCCCGGGAGATATCAAATCAAAATTGAATCCGTATATGGAACCGCTCTGGGATAATCTGAAATTCATTCAGAACCAGTTTAGGGAATCAGACAAGGAATTTACAAGGATCACAGATATGGTCAACAGTGAAAAACTGATGATCACACCCTTGGCATACATAAGAGGAAGAAGTCTGTCCAATATATGTTTCATTGTGGACGAAGCCCAGAACCTGACCCCACATGAAATAAAGACCATCATTACCAGGGCGGGGGAAAATACCAAGATCATTTTCACGGGTGACATTTACCAGATAGATACGCCATACCTTGATTCCCAGAGTAATGGATTAAGCTTTTTGATTGACCGTATACAGAATCATCCGCTGTATGCACACATTACACTGGAAAAAGGGGAAAGGTCTGAGCTGGCTAATATTGCCAATGAACTATTGTAAGTATTCAAGCTGAAATTTTAAAACTGGGTAAATCCTACATAGGCTGCAATCAGGGCAATGCAGCTTATGATGATCAATAATATAATGATCCTCTGCACCGATTCAAACCTTCCACTGATGTGTTCATGAAGTCTGAATAGCTTATGCCTTTTTTCTATCTTCCTCATAATTCTTCCTTTCTTTTTATTTCACCATATTAAAATCAATAACATCCTTTAATATATTAAACGATCAATATATTTTTATGGTTTTCAAACCAAAATCCCATATATTTCGTCCCTTTAATTAAGCATCATTATACCAGGCATATGTTAAAGTTTGTAAAACGGATCTTTTTCTTCTTTTCATTTTTTCTCCTTTTTTTTGTGATCAAGGAATTCCTGGCTTTTTACGCCTATTTAAAAAGCGTGGATCCAATTCTGGCAATTGTTGTTTTAAGCCTGCTAGGCCTTGCCTCCATATATTTCATAGTTATCCCGGTATTTAAGATCCTGTCTATTCCGGTAAATCCTTCACCAACAACACATAAAAGCAGGGAACATCTTGTTATATCTAAAAGGATTGAAGGATTTAAAAACAACCAGTATCTTATTAATAAAAAGATAGATATCAGCAAGCTTCAGAATACAGAAGAGGATTACCACAGGATCATTGTCATACTGAATAAGGAATCCGAGCTTATAAGAAGAAAATATGTTAGCCAGGTTTTTTACCGAACCGGTATTGTCCAGAATGGATTCATTGACGCCTTACTGATCCTGTCATCCAGTGTGGCTATGGTAAGAGAGCTTTTCATATTATATAATGGTCGTGTTTCAAACCGTGATCTTTGGAAGATCGGCAGGCAGGTATATTACTCCATGCTGATCGGAGGATCCGAAGCAGCCGAATATGCAACTGATGAAGTATTTTCGAAATTCGCATCACAAAGTATCAAGAATATTCCTTTCATCGACAAGATCATGACATCCCTGGCCGATGGACTGATTAATGCAGCCCTGGTTACCCGTGTGGCCCTGATCACCGAAAACTATTGTTCGAAAACCTATGTGTCAGACTACCGGGAATTATATCCCTCCGCCAAGTTTATCATTCAAACTGCCAAAAGCATTACGGCAAATATGTTGAGCAACATTACCGGAGTATTGAAAGGTATGACCACAGAAAAATCCGTGGATGTTTTATTAAAAGTGGGTAATCCTGTAGGTTATATATTTGAAAAGGCCATCGATGCAGCCTTCCCATCGAACAAGGAAGAACCCATTTTCAAACGAAACTTGAAAACGGGTGCAAAATTTATTGGTAATCCAGTGGTTTACGGTATAGAAAAACTTGTGCACCGCTCCCGTTTAAAAAGGAAATATTTGATTGAACCTAAGGACTAGATTGTCTCTTCAATGATTCACTGAGCATCTGCAGGTCGAATTCTGCAATTTGTTGTTTCAGTTCTTCTACGATCTCAGGCTTCTTCTCACTAAAATCATAACGTTCTCCCGGATCAAGGTCGAGGTTATACAATTTGATATCCTCAAAATCACTATGCTCAATACGGACAGAACCTTCATTTTTGATAACAAGCTTCCAGGGACCCTTCCTAATCCCCTGTATTCTCTGGGCCAGAATAAAATAAAATTCACCGGTGGGGGATCCGGATTTGCCTTCGAGGAAAGGCATCATATCATTTCCATCATATTTCAAGTCTCCGGGGAGGTCCACTTCCGTCATGTTCATAAGGGTCATATAGATATCCATGGTGGTTGCCATCTCTGCTGAAACTTGCCCGGCCGGGATCCTTCCCGGGAAACGGAAAATGCCCGGCACCCTGAATCCTCCATCAAATTTGGTGGCTTTGCTACCCCTGAGCAATCCTGCATTCCCGGCATGATATCTTTCATTCCCTGCAGCTACCATGCGAGGTGGTGCATCCGCCCAGGGTCCGTTATCACTGGAAAATATGACGAAGGTATTTTCATCAAGTCCTTCTTCTTTCAGCGTTTTAAGTACTTCTCCAACACTCCAGTCAATGGTTTCTATCACATCCCCGTATAATCCTCCACGTGACCTTCCCCTGAATTCTTCAGAGGTATTAACCGGCATATGTGGCATATTATAAGGTAAATACAGGAAGAAGGGATTGTCTTTATTCCTTCTGATGAATTCAACAGCCCTTTGTGTATACCGCTGGGTAAGGTAATCCTGGTCAACTGGATGTTCCACTGGTTCCGTATTTTCCCACAAAGACAATGGGGTTTCGGTCTGTACCCATGGAGGCATCATATCATTGCTGTAGGGTATACCAAAATACTCATCAAATCCATGATATGTGGGAAGTGTATTGTTCTTATGGCCTAAATGCCATTTGCCAAAAATCGCTGTAGCATATCCTTTTGTTTTCAGACCTTCGGCAATTGTATATTCACTATCCCGGATGCCTGCATCGGAATCAGGTCCCAGTACGAATTCAAGTCCCGACCTGAAGGGGTACCTGCCGGTCAATAAGGCTACCCGCGAAGGTGAGCAGATTGATTCTGCTACGTAAAATGAAGTGAGACGGATACCCTCATCTGCCATCTGGTCAAGATTCGGGGTTCTGATAATAGGATTCCCATAACAACCCAGGTCACCATACCCCAGGTCATCGGCAAACAGGATCACAAAGTTTGGGGTATTGGCATCTTTTTCATCTTTATCGATGCCTTTCATACCCGGTTTACAGGAAGCCATGTATAAGAGGGCTAGGATCAGGAATTGAATTTTCATACTAAAAAGTTTAAATGCAGCTATAAAATTAGCATTTTTTTCATT
>JAHEGY010000079.1:3719-7451 GCA_024644875.1 Cyclobacteriaceae bacterium | reverse complement strand
CTTTATCGATGCCTTTCATACCCGGTTTACAGGAAGCCATGTATAAGAGGGCTAGGATCAGGAATTGAATTTTCATACTAAAAAGTTTAAATGCAGCTATAAAATTAGCATTTTTTTCATTATTGATCTAAATAAAACAACCTGACACCCCATATATCAGGGTGCCAGGTTTAGCAAAATCCTCTTCCAGTAGCTCGCTGTGATGGATTTATACTACCAGGACCAAAGACTTATTAGCTGTTCGAAATTAACCTGGCTGATTCGATCAATCGTATAAACTCAGCCCGGTATCCGTTTTTATCCTTACCCTTGGCACTTTCTGCCCATTGAATCACCTTTTTCCAATCCGTGCTGCCTTTGAATTCAGAATCCCTCAGTATCATGCCAAATCCGGCTACGGAGGCTGAGAACCTGAAATTATCACTCGTGTTTTCAGATTCTGTTACCTTGTTTTTGACAATATTCGAAATCAGTTTACTGATATTCCCATCCGGTCGCTTATACCTGAGTTTGACCGTCATCATTTCATGGCCATAATTTCTTTTCTTATCAGTCCCGTTATCCTGGTATTTCAAAAGATCAATGGAACCGGTATACTGATCTTCAACGCCTACCGGAATGATCTCATATAATGCAGTGACGGTATGGCCGCTGCCCAGTTCTCCTGCATCCTTTTTATCATTATTGAAATCCTCATCCCGGAGTTTCCTGTTCTCATATCCTATCAGGCGGTAAGCCTGAACTACATTAGGATTGAACTCAACCTGGATCTTTACATCTTTGGCAATGGTAAAAAGTGTTCCGCCAAATTCGTTTACAAAAACTTTTTTCGCCTCCAGTATATTATCTATATAGGCATAATTACCGTTTCCTTTATCTGCCAGTATTTCCATTTTGGAATCCTTGTAGTTGCCCATACCAAATCCAAGAACCGTAAGAAATACCCCCGATTTTCTCTCTTCCTCTATAAGTCTTTCCATGCCAGCATTACTTGATTCGCCTACATTAAAATCTCCGTCGGTAGCCAGGATAACCCGGTTGTTACCTTCCGGAAGGTAGTTCTGCCTGGCCGTTTTATAAGCCAGCTTGATACCTTGCCCGCCTGCCGTCGATCCCCCGGCCTGCAATCTGTCCAGCGCAGCGATAATCGTCTCTTTCTGATTACCCGGCGTAGGAGGCAGTACAAGTCCGGCGGCACCTGCATAGACCACTATAGATACCTTATCCTCGGGCCTGAGCTTATCTACCAGGAGTTTAAAAGCTGATTTAAGCAATGGCAATTTATTAGCCTGGTTCATTGACCCGGATACATCCAGAAGAAAGACCAGGTTGCTTGGAGGCAGGTTTTCCGTAGCAATATTTTTTCCCTGTAGTCCGATGTGGACCAGATAATGATCCGTATCCCATGGACAAACAGCCACTTCAGTATTTACTGAAAAAGGATCCTGCCCTTCAGGTTGGGGATAATCATAATCAAAATAATTGATCATCTCCTCAATTCTGACGGCATCTTTGGGTGGCATCTGACTGGCATTGATAAACCTCCGGATATTACTGTATGAAGCCGCATCAACATCTATCGAAAATGTAGAAAGGGGATTTCTTGCGGGACTGTGGAAAATGTTCTCATTGATCGAATTGTATTCCTCGGTATTATGGACGGGTATCTGTACTTCACTATGATTGTAATTACCAGAATACGCCATATCATAACTCATCTCAGCCTCCATAACAGCTGGCATAGTACCTTTGATAAGTTTCCCCCTGTCATGTTTACGGTGTGCGATTTCCGGGTCCTTTATTTCAGGTACCGGGGATAAGTAGGCATCGATCAATTGCCTTCCATTGATCTTGATCTCTTTTGTAAGATATGTTTTCAAACTGTAAACAAGTACGTTCCGGTTTTCCGGTACTCGTATTTTATAGAGACCGCTGCCATCCGTTTTTGTCTGGATGGAGGCCTCCTTAACGCTTACCAAAACGCCCTGTAGCGGTTTGCCATCTGTTCCGGAATATACTGTTCCTGTAATGGTTTTTTGATCGAGTATTGCATTGTTCCAGGAACTCATCAATATCATCAATAATACAATCATTAAATTTTTCATGAGATTATTATTTTAGTTTAATGGCCTTATGCCTGAATAATTTTCTATAACAGGATGCGGATCCATGAAAAAATCCATAAATATTTTTAAAAAAAATTCAAAATTTTTGCAATCACCTGTTTGTCAGTGTGTTATAAAAGATTATTCCAGCATCTTTAAATATTTGAATTTTCTTCTTTACTTCGTGATGGTATTGTTTTTCAATGCATGTTTCGATTCTCTACTCAAAATACTGATGACCTGTCCGACCAGGAACTGATATCCCGGTATAAGAAGAATGGTGATATCAAATGGGTAGGTAAGCTTTACGATCGTTATACGCATCTCATATATGGTGTTTGTCTGAAATATCTTCAAAACAGGGAGGAAAGCAAAGATGCGGTTATGCAGATATTTGAGAAGATCATCGATGAGCTCAGGACACATGAAGTGGTTAACCTGAAAAGCTGGCTTTATGTGGTATCCAGGAATTTCTGTCTGATGGAAATAAGAAAAAGGAAGAGAACCATGGATATTTCAGAGGCTTCCGAAAAAAATGAGCATTTTTTTATGGAATCTGAAGATATTATTCATCCTATTGAAGAACAGCTGGATGACATTAAATTAAAAAAATGTCTCGAGGAGCTTAATAGTGAACAGAAACGGTGTATTGAATTGTTCTATTATAAAGAGATGTGTTATAAAGAGGTCAGTGAGATCACCAAATACGAAATAAAAAAAGTGAAAAGCTATATTCAGAATGGCAAGAGGAATCTGAAAAACTGTATGGAAAAATAAAATGGTCAGTCTAAGAAAAAATAATGATCTGCCGGATAAGGAAACGCTGAGAAGATATCTTCAGGGTAAATTGCCCCCTGATGAAGCACATCGCATTGAGAAGCTGATTCTGAACAATCCATTATACCAGGATGCCTTGGATGGACTGGAAACTTTGAGTGAAGAGGAGCTGAAACAGGATCTTAAAGATATTTCTCAGCAGATCAGCGAGAGGACACAAACCTCTTCAAAAGATACAAAAATTAATGTCTACAGAATTGCTGCTGCTATCTTAGTATTAGCTGTTCTCTCCTATATTATTATATATACCACAGCCAGGATGGAGGAAGTGTCAAAAAATGGAACCCTGTCTCAGAAACAAGAGGTCCGGGATGAAGTAGAGCAGATTCCTGCCGAATCACAAGTGGTTGAAACTGATACTGCATTCAGATCAGTTAAACCAGCCGACCTTCAGAACCAATTATCAGAAACCGATATTCCAGCCAGGGAAAAAGCTGGTACTGAACAAGAGGTGGATATAACTGTTGCTGACCCATTGAAAGAAATTTCAGAAGAACGTATAGACATCGCAGAGGAAAAATCAAATCGGATCACGGTCTTTTCGGAGACAAGGGAATCTGGACCTGTACAACAAGTGGAAGAATCCGCGGAGACAGTTTCCCCTGAAGAAGCCGTTGAAAAACCTTCTCCTGAAGAATCCCGGGAGGTACTGGCTGTAGTTGCTGCTGAGCCAACAACAGAGCGCGAAGTTGAAGATGCTTATTTTCAGGAAAGAAAAGAGGAATCCCGGGAAGAATCGCCATTGGATGAAGTGGATGTTTCTGATTTTCGGGAAGGGGAAGAGGAATTA
>JAHEGY010000079.1:0-3619 GCA_024644875.1 Cyclobacteriaceae bacterium | reverse complement strand
CACAAGGTATTTTATTCAAAGCCATTGAGCAAGCCATACGATCAGCCGTGATAAGAAATTGTCTTCCCTTCATTCACTTGCGTTTCCACTCTGGTCCACAGCCGTCACCTTATAATAATACTGAGGAAGGCCATGAACTTTCCTATCGATATATTTTGTGCTTATCGTGGTAGCTATTTGTTTTTCAGCAGAGATATTGAAACCTTCCATCGTTGATCTATAAATACGGTAATAGCAAAGGTCATTCTCCCTGTTTTCTTCCCAGGAGAGCACATTCCTATCCCGGTTCTCAATCTTAGCAGCTTCAACCTTCAATCCTGAAACCCTGGCCGGAGGATCATCATCATACAGGGTTGTATAGACGACGATTGAGTTCGGTCTTACAAGATCAGCAAATTCCTGTCCCCGAACATCAATTGTTGTGCTGTGTTCCTGCAGGTCACCGAAATAATTGAAAGGAGGATCTTCAGGATCGTAAACATACTTTCTGAATGTCATATCCCCAAGATCCTCATTGACTTTAAATTGTAGTTGTTTTCCTTCTGAATTCCGGTTTATCAGGGCGATGGAGACTGCGTTTTGAGCAATATTCCTTACCGCACAAATCCTCACCAGGGGATCTGAAGAATTAATTTCCAATACTTCAGCCGGACCTCTCATATATTTTGTAAATAAACCAAGGGAATAATAGCTGGGTCGTGTGGTGAAATTATCAACCTCCCATTTGAATACGCCCCACTTATTAATATAGGTAGGACGGTAATCAGAGGGAAAATCGCTAAAGGTCCAGTAACTGGATGCATAGATTCCTCCGTTGATCATAGCGATCAAGGCTTCAGCTACCTGAAGTGGTGCATACTTTTCCAGAGGCGTATTGTTATATATACAGGCATCATGCCTTACTGAATCAATGATATTTGAGTTTTGCTTCGGACCAAATTCACCAATGATAAATCTTTTGTTCTTGCTTCTGGCCAGTTCTGACCCCCATTTCATTTTCTCATAAAAGAAATCGTAAAAGCTGGTATCAAACAGATCATATCCATTAATATAGTGATGGCCCCCATATACACCGGTGATATCATCCATATTATCTGCAGCCCATTCAATGGTGGGCCAATATCTGAAGGGTGATGCATCCGTAGCCAGGAGTTTGATATCAAGTCCTCTATTATTCAATTCATCATAAAACAATTGGTGAACGCGTTTGAACCTGTCCAGATCATCAACCATGGAAGCCCAGTGTTCCACAGACAATTCATTGGCCATGCAATAATATTTCAGATTTGAAAATCCTTTTTTCTCTTTGAAGTAGCGCAAATTATCCACCTCCCTGATCACATAATCAATTTCCTTATCGTATTTGTTAATCTCCCTGGTTCCCCATGTGGTAAAATACAATTCCGTATCGGTATCTTTCATTACTTCCAGGTATTCAGCCATTTTATCCTTTTTGACATCATCCCAGTCCTGGTTATCCGTAATCCTGGCAAAAGCCGGATTCAGTTCTTTCCAGCGTTTGGCAAAGACTTCTTCATAATGCCACCTTGGTGCCTCGTGCAGATGGTAGAACACGTGAAAACCTATTCCGCGGAAATCATCATTGATAATTTCCTTTTCAAGATCTATATGGACAGTTTCGGCAGTTTTCTGACTGCTACCCGGCCTGCATCCAATGATGGCCAAAAGCATACATAATAAAAATAGATTTTTCATGATTTGATTATTAAAAAAATACAAGGAATAATAAATCTAAAAAAACATCAGGTAATTTCATCATTTGTGCCGGTTTTTCAGAATTTTATCTCTTTTCACCATTGGAAGACTTCAGTTTCTACTGATAATTAAGTTTTACCCAAGATAATAAATAGGATTCTCAATAATATACCTGTCTTGTTTTAAAATTCATATTGAATAACCTAATCTATTCAAAAACTATCAAAACAGCCTGTTTTAATGACTAATTTGTCGTTTATATTACTTCCAGAAAATATCATTTTTGTTAGTAAAAGTTTGAAATTTTGAATAAGATTACTTAACTAGTACCCGCTAGGTGTATGCATAGTGTATGGGATTGCCCTTAACACTCAGTATATGAGAGGCTTATGTTATGCACTAGCCGTTTTACTAAGAATATATCTTTTATAATTAAGGGACTATTTTTAAATTAAAATGAATTTTTAAAAATCCAGTTTTTTGGATTTAGCTTGTTTACTAGTAGGTGTTATTATTAATTATTTACTAGTAGGTTTATTATTCTTTAACTTTAAATTATAAACCAT
This sequence comes from Cyclobacteriaceae bacterium, assembly GCA_024644875.1. GTDB lineage: Bacteria > Bacteroidota > Bacteroidia > Cytophagales > Cyclobacteriaceae > JAGTVG01. The sequence continues at coordinate 1,337 of JAHEGY010000079.1, read as the reverse complement.
GAGAAAACTTCTACTGTTTTTTACGATTATTGCTGTTACGGTGTCCATGTCATGGGCGCAGGATGTGACGGTAAGTGGGAAAGTAACCAGTGAAATGGAAGATGGGATGGCCTTACCGGGTGTCTCTATTCTGATCGTCGGTACAACGACGGGTACGGTTACTGATGCGGATGGTAATTACAAGATTACAGTACCATCAGGCGATGTTACACTACGATATTCCTATATCGGTTATATTAACCAGGATATCGTGGTAAGAAACCAGACAGTGATTAACGTCACTCTGGCAGAAGATGCTACCCAATTAGAAGAAGTTGTGGTGACTTCTCTGGGTATTGCTAGATCAACAAAAGCACTGAACTATTCAGTGACAGAAGTGGATGGTGACAAGTTCACCGAAGCACGTGAAAACAACCTTGCAAACCAGCTTACCGGGCGGATTGCAGGGGTAAATGTGAGCAACGTCGCCGGGGGTCCTGCTTCATCCACCCGTGTGATTATCCGGGGTAACAAATCCCTAGAGGGCAACAACCAGCCATTGTATGTGGTGGATGGTATCCCGATGGACAACTCATCATACGGCCAGGCCGGTGTGTGGGGTGGCCGAGATGAAGGGGACGGAATGACCAGTATAAATCCGGAAGATATCGCTTCGATCGAGGTATTGAAGGGTGCCAATGCTGCTGCCCTTTACGGCGCAAGAGCTGCTAATGGTGTGATCAACATCACGACCAAGAGTGGAAGAGCCCGTAAAGGTATTGGTGTTGAATTCAACTCCAACTTTGTTTTTGAGACCATTTATGATCTTCGTGAACTTCAGAGGGAATATGGGCAGGGTAATTATATCAACCCGACTCCGGAAAATCCTGATGCCACACGTATTGCAGTGGCACCACGTGATCAAGAGGAGGGCATAAATTGGAATACATCTTCCTGGGGTCCCAGGTTAGGAAGTGGTACCTATGTTAACCATCTAGGCCAGACACTTCCTTATGAAGATAATGGCGATCAATGGCCAGAATACTTTCAAACCGGGACATCATGGACAAATTCATTGGCATTGACGGGTGGAAATGCAAATCAGAATTTCCGTTTTTCTGTTTCAGACCTGAGAAGTGATGGACAAATTCCGAATTCCGGATTTGACAGGTTCAATGCATCTTTGTCCATGAATTCAAAATTTGGAGAAAAACTCACAGCGAACGCTAAGGTCCTCTATTCTAATGAAAATGCTCAAAACAGGCCTCGCTTGTCAGATTCACCATCGAATGCCACACTGGCTATGTGGTACCTTCCCGCAAACGCGGATATTAACTCATTTAGAGGTGATCCTGATA
>JAHEGY010000078.1 GCA_024644875.1 Cyclobacteriaceae bacterium | reverse complement strand
TGGATAAGGTAAAGGATGTAGCCAATATAAACCTGGAAAAGGAATGGAGCAAGCAAAAGAATTACAGCAATATAGAAAGTGCAGTGTTTGTTACTGAGAAGGAAATGGCTAAATCCCGGTTCCAGTGGAGTTTCTTTAAAATTGCCGCCGTATTTATTGTTTTGATCCTTTCCGCTGCAACCATTTATTATATCCTTCCACAGTTTACACAGGAAAAAATTGCCTCGAACACTGAGATAAGACAACTTATATTACCCGATGGATCTGAAGTCACCCTGAACATCAATTCAAAGATAAAGTACCCGACAACCTTTGATAAAAAAGAAAGGAAAGTCTTTATTGAGGGGGAAGCATATTTTGATGTAACCAGTGATGCTGATGCGCCATTTAAGATCTCCACAGGTGATGCCGTCATCGAGGTGCTGGGAACTTCTTTTAATGTAAGTGCTTATAATACTAAGGAAGAAGTGGAAGTTGTGGTGACAGAGGGAACAGTAGCCCTGTCTTCGATAGTAAATCCCGATAACAGGATAATCCTTGACCCTGGCGTCAAAGGTATTTATAACCATTCCAATAAGTACCTCGTCAAGAAAACGAATTCTGATATAAATTTTATGGCCTGGAAAACAGGAAAGATCATATTCGATAATGACAGCCTTTCAAAAATCCTGAACACCCTCGGCAAAATATACAATAAGCAAATTATCCTGGAGAATAAGGACCTGGGTAAATGTACACTTACCGTAACTTTTGAGAAGCAATCTCTCGAATCCATGCTGAATGTTATTGAATCGACTTTAAATCTGGAATTAGAGCAGAAGGATGAGACGATCACGGTTACCGGGGATGGATGTTGATTTTTACTATACAATATAGATAGATGAGGCCTTATTTATCTCGACTAATTGTTATCCTTATCACAATACTATCCTTTAGTAATACCACATTTTCGCAAAAACTCAATCTGAACAAGAAGGCAAATATTCACTTAGAAGATGCTTCATTGGAGGAAGCGATTGATGTGATTGGTGATATCGGGGGGATCCATTTCTCCTATAATCCACAGATATTGGAGGAGGATGTTAGGATAGATATTAAATCGAAAAGACAGAATGTCAGAACCATAATTGAGGAATTATGCACCCAGTCAGGATTAACTTTTGAAATCGTTGAGCAGCAGGTAATACTTAAACCAGCAGGCACAGATGAATTAAAAACTTTGGATAGGGAAGCTTTACCATACAGGGTTCTAAGCGGATATGTTAAGGATAAGGAATCAGGAGAAACGCTGATTGGAGCAGCCATCTATTTCCCGGATTTAAAGACCGGGACAATAAGCAATGCCTTCGGTTTTTTTTCACTCTCCATTCCTCAAGGAGACCATTCCCTCCAGGTATCATATCTGGGTTATCAAATATATAAAACAAACCTTCATACGGACTCTAATGAACCTGTCAATATTGAAATGACTAAGTCGGAAGAACTATTAAATGAGGTAATCATCAGACCAGTTGAAGAATCCATGGTGTTGAAGGCATCTCAAATGAGCCGGATTGACGTAAACAGCAGCAGGCTGGCTGAAATGCCAACTTTAATGGGTGAAGGAGATGTTATCAAGTCCATACAATCCCTGCCCGGGATAAAACTCCACGGAGATGGTTCAACCTGGTTCTTCGTCAGGGGCGGGAACCGCGATCAGAACCTCATCCTGCTCGATGATGCGCCGATATATAATCCTTCTCATTTACTGGGTCTTTTCTCAACATTTATTCCCGATGCCATAAAAGACATTAATATATATAAAGGTGATCTTCCGGCCAGTTACGGAGGCAGGTTATCCTCATTGGTGGATATCCGGACCAACGATGGGAATATGAATAAATTTGCATTGAATGGCAGTATTGGCTTGATCTCATCGAAACTTGCCATCGAGGTTCCTTTGATCAAACAAAAAAGCAGTTTTTTCCTTTCGACCAGAGTTTCCCAGTTAAAATGGTTTTTTAAACAATTTAATCCTGATATCCGGGATTTTAATTTTTATGACCTTAATTCTAAGTTCAATTTTAAAATAAATGACAATAACCGGTTGTTCTTCTCTATTTATTCCGGTGCTGACTTTTACAGCAATGTTACTGACAGTTTTATGTCAAGCGGGATAAAATGGAGGAATAACGCTGTTACTCTAAGATGGAATCATGTATTTAACCAGAAACTTTTTTCAAACGCAACCCTGTATACCAGTAGTTATGATTACAGGTTATACACCTCTATAGAACAGGATTACTACTGGAATTCAAACATCGACAATCTGACCTTTAAATATGACCTTTCCTGGTTTTTGAATCCAAAAAACACTTTATACATGGGTTTGCGATTTAGTGGTCATAATATAGATCCTGGTAACTATTATGTGGATGGGAAACTTGGCACCCAGCCAATTGTCTCTAAAAAACACGCACGGGAATTCAATGTCTATGTTGAAAATGAGCAGATCATTACTGATAAACTGAACATAAGATATGGCCTGCGAATGAGTTTATGGAATAATACTGGAGAAGCCGTTGAATTCGCATATGATGAAAACCTGAATCCTGTCGATTCTATGTATTATGCCCCAGGCAAATCTTATCATCATTATTTTAATATAGAACCAAGATTGAGCATAAGTTATCTATTATCAGAAAGCACTTCCTGGAAATTAAGTTATGCCCGTACAACCCAGTACCTTCAGCTTGTATCCAATTCCATAAGTCCTTTTACCACCCTGGATGTATGGCTGCCGAGTGGTCCGAATATTCCCGATCAGAAAGCTGACCAGGTGGCATTGGGGATCTTCCACTATGCTGATAAGCTTGGATTGGATTTCAGTGCAGAAGCCTATTATAAAAAGATGCATAATCAGATCGATTATATAGATCATGCTGAAATGCTGCTGAATCCTATTGTTGAAACTCAACTCAGGTTTGGAGGTGTAAAAGCCTATGGTATGGAATTAATGATCAAGAAATCAGTAGGTCGTTTGAATGGATGGATTGGGTATTCCTTATCAAGGGCTATAAGAAAAACAGAGGGAATCAATCAGAACAGGGAATATCCGGCCTTTTATGACAGGCCTCACGAATTAAGCTTATATCTTTCCTATAATATATCGAAACGAATCAACGCATCCCTGAATTGGTATTATTCAACCGGAGCTGCGGTAACCATGCCCAGTAGCTACTTCTACTATAATGGACTTACCTTACCAGTATATCATGAGAAAAACAACGAGAGGTTTCCTGATTATCACCGCATGGACTTGTCGTTTCTGTTTCGCTTAAACCGGAAAGTCCGGAAATTTCAACATCAGATTGGAATATCAATTTATAATCTCTACGGCAGGAAAAATCCAATATTTATTAATTTCAATAAGATAGAAAATGTCAACAGTGATTTCGTAATCCCTGGCAATTTAATTGATCCTCCAAATTTACTGACCACGAATACTTTTGTTTATAATGTAATACCGTCAATTACCTATCATTTCCAGTTTCAATGAAAAAACTCCAGTTCCATATAGTCCTGTTTCTATTATTTTTCTCCTGCGAGGAGAAGATCGACTTTGATGTAGAATCGCGGGAAACGATCAGGCTTGTCGTTGAAGGCATGATCACCAATGAAATTAAAGCTCATAAGGTAAGATTATCATTACCGGTAAGAGATCTTAATGAGAATCCTCAGCCTGTATCCGGGGCATTTGTGGTCATTACAGACCAGCAAAATACTTTCATACTTGAGGAAGAGCCGGAAAATCCCGGACTTTATTTAACTGATAATACAGTCCAGGGTGTGTTCGGTAAATTATACACTTTATACATACGAATTCAGGAATATGAATTTGCCGGAAGTTCATATATGGTCCCGGTCGAACCCCTGCAACCATTGAATATTATTGCATGTGAGGAAACGGGTGAATTTTTTAATGTGGAAACTTTGGGAACCGGTGATCCTTTTATGATGGAAATTGACTATGACTGGTCTGGAAGCGAAAGTTGTGATGAAAGTTCCTGTAAAGCCAGGGAAGTGATCTACCACTTAAATTCTGTGGATGTTAATGAGATCTTTAAGCCTGAACAGGAGCTGGTATGTTTCCCTGCAGGAACGATAATCAAACGAAAACAATACTCTTTAAATGATAATCATCAGAACTATGTCAGGGCAATGATGAATGAAACGAATTGGAGGGGAGGACTCTTTGATGTGGAAAGAGGAAATATTCCAACAAACATGAGTGTTGGTGCCATCGGATATTTTGCAGCGTCCTCTGTCGTTTCAGATAGTCTCGTATTTGAGCCATAAACGCTGAAAAACGAAGAAATAATGAAAAAAATAAAAATATTTTCAATGTATATCAGGGTAAAATCAAATTGTTGTGTGTAAGTATTAAAACAATCAAATCTATGATTTTGAAAAGATTTTTAACCCTAAATAATTTGATCATGAAAACCAGAAAATTGTTAACCATTCTATTAGGATTATTTGTGGCGGCTATGATAATCAGCTGTGAAAATAATGACGATATTGTAATGCCGGAAGGCAGTATACTTCCGGAAAGTTTTAAGGTGGATATACCGGATGCATTGAGCAGGCAGGGAATTGAAAATGCCAGGGTAGCAGTCGATACTCTTGATGGAAATGTTGTATACCTGCATTTAACTAATTTTATCCATGTTGGCGAGGAAGCTGCTGAAATCGTTGAGGATATCATAAAATCGATTGTACTATACGGCATTAATAAACCAATGTCACTGTCTTTTGAAGGAGAAGATGACGGCAGGATAAAAAACCTTGATGTGATCGAAACAAGCTTTTTCGATGGTATTGAATGGGAATTCGAATTGAACATTACTGACGCTGCTTCAGAAGGAAACGAAGATGGCGGCAAAGCCATACAGATCTTCTGGAACAGAAATCCAATAAAAGGTATAGCCATACTCAAGCCATACAATATCGACAGAGATGATCATATGGATGCTGAAGATGCCATTTTCAGCATAGAATACAGCGAAGCAGGAGACCACGGTTATGATGCACACATGATTATTCAGGCTGCCAATTTGCCCCTGGAAGAGCCATTGGATAACCCGTATTCTGTGAATGCAATGAAAATGTTCGTTGGTAAGAAAGGAGAAATTATAGATGTTTATGGTAACACAAACCATCCCAATGCAGTGTTATTTGGTGCAAATGTAGGTTTCAACTGGGCATTTGTTGCATCAGGTAATAATACAAAGGACATTGGTGTTGCAGAAGTCGGTCTGCCTTCCAACCAGCTTGATGAACCAAGTCGAAACGTTCTGCTTGAGACGTACTCCATAAAGAATGTATTCACCAATGAGATCTATTCACTCTGGCCAAATATTCATCCGGATATAGTCAATGCTTATCTGCATAATACGGAGGCACCGGGTTTCTTCTCTAAAAATGGATTTGTCCGGGGAGGGACTTCCCCGGGACAGGAATATGATGAACTGGAAGTCAGATTACCTGATCTCAGTCCATATAATCCTAAGGAAATTGCTAACTTATTCATTGATTTCAAATAATTAATACCGGCTTATGATTTTAAGGAACGTTATTTTTGTGGCGTTCCTTTTTTATTGTATATATTAGAACCCAAAAAACAATAAAAGATGGCTACTGATTCATTAAAGAAGCTTTTTGACAGAGATCTTGATAAACTCAAAGATGAACTATCGAAGTATAAGCAAGAAAAATCCCTATGGGCAGTAAAAAAGAATATATCCAATTCAGCAGGCAATCTAACCTTGCATATAACAGGCAACCTGAACCATTTTATCGGTGGTGTACTTGGGAACAATGGATATGTACGTGACAGGGATGCAGAGTTCAGTAATAAGGATGTGCCTGTGAGCGATCTGCTTCAAAGTATTGATGAAGTAAAGACAACCATATATAATACACTCGAGGGGATATCAGAAGAACAACTTCGGGATAATTTTCCCGTCAATGTTTTTGGCTATGAGATGACCACCTTGTTCTTTCTTATCCACCTGCATTCACATCTGACGTATCACCTAGGACAGATCAATTACCACCGGCGATTAATCGCATAGAAAGTTGGTAAATTGAAGTATTCAACCTAAGGTTAATAGTATCAGTTCACAGTCTCCTTCTCAGACCATAGTTTTTTCAGTGAATTAAATATCAAACGCCAGTGATCTAATTCGTCATCAAGTACTTTCTTGCCCCTTTTATTGATCTGATAATATTTACGCTTCCGCCCGTTCTCTGCTACCTTCCATTTTGAGTTAATAATACCTGATTTTTCCATTTTATGCAGCACCGGATATAAAGTGCCTTCTTTCCAATGTATCTTGTCATCAGATATTTCGGTGATTTTCTTAATGATCTCATAACCGTAGCTTTCCTCAACGGAAAGAATAGATAAAATCAATGGTGTTGCTGATGCGGCAATAAGATCTTTGGATAGTTCAGCCATAATTTAATGCATAGACGTTCTATGCAAAAGTTAGGAAAATAAATTCACACATCCAATAAGAAGATGTATTATTTTAAATTTATTCCTCGCCGCGGTGAATGGCCAGGCCTCGCAACCATACGGTAAGAAAAATAAATAAAAATGGCATCCAGGTACCCATTACACTTTCGAACATTTCAAGATTCTTTTCGATCACCATAGCTACTACAAAGAAATCAAGGATCATTACGATTAGTGTAAAGATAATGGCTGTTATAATGGGGGAAGTGTAATCAAATTTATTGAAATACAAGTTTGAAATGGCAAGAAAGATAAATGGTGTAGCAATAAAATGGATGATCAACGATAAATATATAGTTGTTGTATGTAATAACGTGAACATAATTATTCCACATGCCGCCCAGCCTGAAATACCAAGTGTTAATAAGATAAAAGGTTTCTTAAATCCCAAAGTCATAATCAGTTGAATCTAGTAATATGTGTTGTTACACAAAATCCCAGCTAAGCACGCTAATCCGTACATACCTTATAACGAAGAGGATATCTTATTGTTGGTTTTTATTCAGAAATTATTATTGGCAGCAAAAAAAAGAAATCAGTATGACAACAACTTTCTTTCACCTTGCAAGAAATTTATCTCGAATAGAATAATTATGATATTTTGAAAGAAGGGTTATAGCGTAATTTCAACGCGATTGCCTTCCGGATCAAGGACCACACTTTCAAAAAAACCATCCCCGGTAGTTCGGGGTTCTCCAGCGATTTTATAGCCATCTGCCCTCAGGGCCTCCGTTAACTCCAGGACCTTTTCCCTGGATCCCACACCAATAGCAATATGAGCCCAGCCAAGATGTTCAGTATCAGGATCCCTTACAGGTTTAATATCATTCCGGTTCATGATCTCAAGTGCCCCTCCCCCTCTGAAAGAAAGCATATAGGAAGAGAATCCTTTGGTTGGATTAATGTATTTTTCATTGGATACCGCCATGAAATATTTCTCATAAAAGTGGCGGACACCCTCAAGATGGTCAACCCAAATAGCTACGTGCTGAATATTTGTCATGATTATCTGAAATCTCTACCTCCGTTGATATTAATCGTTTCCCCATAGATAAAACCTGAAAGCGGACTTGCCAGGAATGCAATTACATTGGCTATCTCCAGAGGATTGGCTGCTCTCTCTGCCAGTAGGTTCTTCTCCAGATAATTGTCAGGCAGGAATCCAATGGTCTCCCTTCCCATGTCCGTTTTGGTAAGTCCTGGAGCGATACAATTCACCCGAACCTCCGGGGCCATTGCCTTTGCAAGGCTCCTTGTTAAATTAATCATACCAGCTTTTGCAGCCGCATAATGCATATGATGGGGCGCTCCGGTGTGACCAGCGGTGCTTGATACCAGTATGACACTTCCATCCCTGTTAATATTATCTTTTAATGAATTGATCACATAAAACGATCCATTCAAATTGATATTAATGATCTTATCCCATTCCTCATTACTCAACTCCTCAAAGGGAGTAATGATATTGAACCCGGCATTCACAATTAATATATCAATACTTGATGCAATACTTCGTATCTCCTCGGCTGCAATTCCAACATCATTTTCGTTCGAAGTATCCATTTTAACCAGCCATACTTTCCTTTTCATTCTTCTGATTTCCATGGCCACCTTCTCCGCATCTTCAAAACGATTGTGGTATCCTAAAAATATATCACAACCCTCTTTTGCGAGCAATATAGCTGTGGCTGCTCCGATTCCCCGGGAGGCTCCGGTGATAAATACGATCTTATTCTTAAGTTTTAAATCCATTCTGCCAAACTCAATTGAATTTAAAAAAAAAGGATGACTACTAAAAATTATGAGATTATTTTCACTAAAGGATTTGCCTGTTATTAACTTATGGGTAGTCCCACCACTTCACAACTTGAGTTTGAATTTATTCGTCATTAATATTGACATAATATGAAAACTATACTTAAAATTATGTTTCAGATACTCAAGAAGATATTATCCTATCTCGGCATATCTGTTGCTATCATTTTCATTATTTATACCCTCTATGCGATACCGGCCATGATAAGTCTGCCTGGGGGTATTCGGGCCGGCTTGGAGGAACAAACAATCGAAGAAGCTGTAAAAGCTTTAGAAAAGAAAGACCTTGAAGGATTAGACCTGATCGAAGAAGCCCGGTCATTGGTAGGAAAGAGAATGTCGTATTGCAGGCGTAATAGCTATGAATCATATGAAAAAGCTTTTAGAAGAGGATATGGATTCTGTCAGCAGCAGGCATTTGCCTTATCAGCGATATTAGAGGGGCTGAATTTTGAAGCTGTTCCGGTGCAATCAATGCAGACTATGTTTCCTGATGGTAATATTGGAGGTCATTCATGGGTTCGGGTAAAACTGAATGAAGCGTATCTCTTTATTGATCCCATATTATATAATACTGAAAAACATGAAATAACATTTACCCCCCTTTCTGAGGTGACAGAATTCAGTGCTTTTTTCAGGATCCTGTCCGGATGGGGAAGCGCCACAATAAACGCCCACCGGTACTATACCACCGATAGTGATTAATACCTATTCAGACATTTTTAATCATTTAATAATGTCCCAGAATTTCCGTATTATCTAATTATTGGCTAAATTTCTACCTGTCAAACAATGCACCTTTTGTTTAATGAATGACAATACATCTGAAACACCTATAAGTACCAAGTTAACTCTATTAAAGAGAATCCAGTTGTTTTCTGATCTCCATAAACCTGCATTGAAAAAAATTGCAGATCTACTGGAGGATATGGAATACCAGAAAGGTCACTATGTTTTCAAGAAAGGGGATGAAGGAGATGCTGTATTTATCATTACTGAAGGATCCGTCAGCGTTAAGGATGAAGACCTTGTATTATCCACATTAGGGGAAGGGGATGTTTTCGGTGAATATGCCTTAATAGATAACAAAGCAAGGTCAGCCTCCATTTTCGCGGAGGAAACACTCCGGATACTTCGACTGGACAGAACCAGCTTCTCCAGATTACTGACTGAAAATAAGGAGATACAGCATGGACTCCTGCATCTCTTTGTTAACCGTTTAAGGGAACATGATGTTCTTGAAAAGCAACTTGCCGATCAGACCAAACAGATCATCCGTCAGAAAGAATCTCTTGAGGAACTCAACAAAGAGAAAAACCATTTAATGGGGATCATAGCCCATGACCTGAGAAATCCACTTTCCAGCACATTATCTCTGGCAGAGCTAATGAAATCAGAAAGCGAGAATTTTGATGAAGACCAGATGATCTGTATCAATGGCATCATAAAATCTCTGAATCGCATGGTAAATATGGTTGACCGTATCCTGGATGTAAAAGCACTTGAGGCAAAACAGGATCAACTGAACCTGGAAAAAGTAGAATTATCAGAACTGATTAAAAACACCTACGAAAGCTACAAATCTAAAATAGAGAATAAAAAATTAAAAGTTCATTTAAATCTCAATACCATTCATGCCAGGGTCGACAGGCAATATCTATTGCAGGTGCTGGAGAACCTGCTCTCTAATGCCATTAAATTTTCCCCTCCTGGAAAATCTATATTCATCAATCTATGGATCCATGACGGGAAGGCACATATAGGAATCAAAGATGAAGGACCTGGTATATCCTCAGATGATCATAAGAAACTTTTCCACAAATTTCAACAATTAAGTGCAAAACCAACCGGAGGTGAAAGTTCAACAGGTCTGGGTTTATCCATTGTGAAGAAATATACAGAATTAATGAAAGGTAATGTATGGTGTGAAAGTGAACCTGGTAAAGGTGCAAAATTTGTAGTGACTTTTAAAAAGGCCTGATACTAAACATATCAGAATTCACCTGGCTATCCATATAGAATAAAACATTTTTTAAAACAAATAATTCCTAATGTCTGAAAATTCAATTGACCCCAGCAGGAGGGAATTTCTGAAAATCGCTGGTATGACTGCAGCGTATACCGGATGCAGCAGTTTTATGTTCCAAAGTTGTAACAATGAGTCCCGTATAGAATCTGATCTTACTTTATTCGAGATTTTTAAGGATCCCGACGCAGAAGCCAGGCCATTCTTCCGCTGGTGGTGGAATGGAAATAATGTTTCAAAAGAGGAGATCTCTCGTGAACTTAAAATAATTAAGGAAGCAGGGGCCGGTGGAGTTGAAATAAACCCGATTGCCATGCCAGAGGAAGTTGAAAACCCTGGAAATGGATTGGTCTGGCTAAGCAATGAATGGTGTGAAGCGCTGGCATATGCTGTGGAAGAAGCCCGTAAACTGGGTCTTGTGACCGATCTTATCGTAGGTACGGGATGGCCATTTGGAGGAGAATTCATAAAGCCTGAAGAAACACTACAGGGTTTAACCTTCGAGTCCGTTAATTTTAGTGGACCGGGGAAAAAGTCAATAGAGATCAGATTGCCTGAAGATGAACATGAGAAGATCCTGAAGATTATCCTGGTTCCTGAGATACTGAAAGATCTAAATGATCCATTGGACCTGACCAACAATATAAGTCATAACGGAGTCCTTAGCTTTGAAATTAAGGAAGGTGTATATACACTGTTGACCGTAAGATGGAGAAATAAGTTCAGAACGGTTGCGTATGGTTCCCCCGGGGGTTCAGGTGCTGTGCTGGACCATTTTAACCAGCAGGCGGTAAGGAAATATCTTAATAACATGTCAGAAAAACTGTTGCCCTATTTCGAAAACAACTTGGGGAACGGGATCAGGTCACTTTTTTGCGACAGCATTGAATTGGAAGGTGCCAACTGGACGGACGATATGATTGTGTCTTTTAAGAACCGAAGGGGTTATGATGTAGAACCCTATTTACCATTCATACATATCAATCCTGAAAATACAAGTGAACAAATCAGGGATACAATTCGAAGGATCCGGTATGACTTCAGCCTGACATTGGCTGAATTTCTACTGGAAAGGTTTATAAAGGTTTATCATGAATGGTGTAAAGAAAACAATGTGCTTAGCCGTTACCAGGCATACGGTCATCCCTGGCTGTATACCGATATGATTGATGGATTCATGGTCCCGGACATTCCGGAAGGAGACCAGTGGCTGTATAATAAAGGGTGGTCACTGGCCGCAATAGATGAGATCAGATATGGGATCTGGAATAAATATGCTTCCAGTGGGGGAAATCTCGCAGGCAAAAAAATAATCAGTAGTGAAGCCATGACCAACCTTCGTGGAGTTTTCAGAGCCTCTCTGGAATATATCAAGCAGGCCACTGACCTCAATTTCGTGGCGGGAATAAATCATCTTGTTCTGCATGGTTATAATTATTTTCCGGAAAATACAAAGTTCCCGGGATGGATACGATTTGGGACCTACTTCAATGAACACAATACCTGGTGGAAATTCTTCCCGCTATGGGCTGAATACACAAGCCGCCTCAGTGCTGTATTTCAGCATTCAAAGGCCATATCTCAGGTTGCTATTTTAGGGCCGACCGCAGATGTATGGAGTGATTCCGGTTTGGACAGGAACCCCTTTAACATGACACCCTGGTACCTGCATTCCATCTGGCAGGCCTTGAATCATAATGGGATCTGTTCGGATTATATAAACAGCAGCATCATCAATAGATCCACGATGGTAAATGGGAAAATGACATTTGGAGAAATGTCCTACTCTACCCTGTTAATCTGTCAGGTTAAAACCATTGATCCCATCACCTTGAAAAAAATCCTTGAATGTAGAGATAATGGTTTGAATGTTGTTATGATTGGTGAAAAGCCATCTTTGTCCCCAGGGTTTAAAGATCACCGGGAAAGAGATAAAGAAGTACAACAATTGATTGAAAAAGTTCTCCATTCCGGGGCAAATTTTATAGAAGATCCTGACCAGGAAAATACCGATCCCCATCAGGGATTATCGGATTGGACAAAGGAAATAATAGATAGATTTAATATCGAAAAAAACATATCAATTCAACCCAATGATGCCGCACTGTTTTTTAATCACCGGATATACCAGGATACAAATCTGTTATTCGTGGTGAACACTGACCGTGAAAAGCACATAAATACTGTTTTGAATATAAATGATCAGGATAAAAAGATCTGGCGCTGGTACCCGGATTCCCTGCAGAGGGAGTTTTTATCTGAAAACTCAGGACAAGATCTTGAATTGAGGCTATCCCCTCTTGAATCAGCGCTGCTTGTAATCAATGAAGAGAGTCCAGGCGATAATTCTGATAACCTTCAGAATGTTAAGAACCATTATAGGGAACTTAAGGGTAACTGGAAAGTGGTGTGCAGGCATCACATTGATCATACTGAATTTAACACTGAAATACAGGATCTGGTTGATATGTCAGAATTTGAGGAATTAAAGGATTTCAGTGGACGGATTTCCTACACAATAGAGTTTGATCTCGAGAAAACGGCCTATACATCTATCGATCTAGGCATGGTATACGACATTGCAGAAGTTTCTATAAATGACACCAATATAGGAACTCGATGGTGGGGGAAACTGCCCCTAAACATACCTGAGAATACATTAAAAGTAGAGGGTAATACTTTAGTTATAAAAGTCTACAACCGTTTATATAATTATTGTGCATCCCTGACTGAGAACCCCGTGGCAAATCGCTGGATTGAAATGAACAGGTATAAATCAAAACTTCCTGCCGGATTGTTGGGTCCTGTCAGGTTATCCTGATCTCATATAATTTTAAAAGATAAATCGAAGTAGACAATTATTGGAATAAAAAATAAAAACAAAGATTGATCAGGCTGTACTTATAGTTCCTGAAAGTATCTCTCAGGTTATTTAACTAAAAAACTGGGAAGTATAATTTGATGCTATGGATTAGAGAAATATGACAGTGGTGATGGTTCGGCGATTGTAAGACTAAATCTGGTCTGCTGAAGAATCCTTGTCCTTTTCCTCCAGGTATTCTATCATTTTCCTGTCAGTCTGCAACATTACATCCATCACTTCAAGGAGTTTTTCATAGTCATCAGCTATCTTTTTCACATCCTCAGTAACAGTTCGCCCGTTTTCCATTTTGAATTTATGAAAAAGCTTGAAGCCTTCCAGAATTTTGTGCATTTCCTCTGATTGCCGGATGAATTGATGAATTCTCTCGTCACGATTCATCAATCGTTTTAATAATCGGCCTTTTTCCCAGTTTTTAAGATTATCAGAATAAGATTCATTTTCCTTTAGGGAAGATATTTCGTGATCGAGTTTTTCAATACCGGCCAGATCCTTCTCGACAAGGTCTTTCACTTCAACCTTGAATACCTGCATCATTTTTATCAGGTTTTCAATTTTAGGTTCAGCAGATCCCATTTCGTAACTTGCTATATTGCCCCTGTTCAGCCCAAGCATTTCAGCCAGTTTTTCCTGACTTAATCCCAACTTCTGTCTTAAAAACTTAATATTATCGGCAAGATATTTCATTACTAATTTTTTATAGTCAATATATGAATTAACGAATTTATCAATAAATTTTACATTTTTGTTATTTTATTTTACGTATTTGTATCCATTTTGATTGGAATTTCGTATAATAAACTATAAATTTGTAAATAATTTTATCAAAATTGTAAATATTTTTAACATCAAAAAACCAGATTAGATATGAATACATCATTGAAAGTACTTGCTGGATTCGCGATAGGAGCGATAACCGGCGCAGCAGTTGGAATATTGACTGCACCAGACAGTGGAGAAAGAACTCGTAAAAGAATTAAAAAAGATGCTCAACGATTTGCTGAGGACATGAGTGATTCCGCTTTGAAGAAATTCAGTGAAGTTAAGAATGAGATAAACGACAAACTGGATGAAGTTCTTGAAAAAGGTAAAGTGCAAGTAGAAAAATTAAACAAATCATTATCCCACAATTAATACAGCGTTAGATTAGATATATATACGATTAAGTTTTTCTGACTTAATACGCTTTAGTGGTATTCTTCTCGGACTACCAGAATAAGTTTATCTAAATCCCGTAATCATTTGCTGAAAAGCTGATTATGGGATTTTGCATTTCTATTACCCCCACAATAACATTTACATGCAGATGCTTCAAGATCATTTTCATTATCCCCGGGTGATAACAATTGCATGTGAACGCTCACAGGTCATTTACATTATCTCCGAAATTCAGTATTATTGTCCCTAACATTTGTGAATATTTTTTTATTTAAAAGCCATTTTTAAAATGAAGAGAGGATTAATTATGTTGTTATGCATCTTTTATGGTGCATTCGCATACTGCCAGGAAAAGAGAGTATTTACGATCTACGACTATTTAAAGCTGAAAACTGTAGGAGAAGCTTCCTTATCCCCGGATGGCAGACAGATCGCCTTTACTGTTATCTCACGCAGACCTGTTGAAGAAGGCAAAGGCAGCAATTATAAGGAATTATTTGTCTGGAATACCAAATCAGGGGAAATTGAACCTGTCTTAACTGGAAAACTGAATTTCTCATCTGTACAATGGCGCCCTGATTCCCGGGCCATTTCCTGCCTGGCTAGATTTAATGATAATCCAAAATACCAGATCTATTCTATTCCATTAGATTCTAAAGAACCGCAACAGGTAACGGATATCCCTGAGGGCATCAAACAATATTCCTGGAATCCCAATGGCAATGGACTTGCTTTTTCTTCTCTGGAAAGTAGAAATGAAAATACGGAATTAAAAAAAATGGGATTTGATGCCGAAGTCTACGAGGAAGATATCCCGGATATTAATTTATTCCTTATGGACGGGGAGAATATCTTCCAATTAAACAAAGAAGGCACCGTATTTGATTTTTTATGGTCACCTGATGGTCAGAAGATTGCTGCCCAGATAGCTCCGCAAAACCTGGTCGATCATAAATATATGTTCAAAAAGATCTATCTGATTAACGTTGATGAAAACCAACAGACACTTCTCGTAGATATTCCTGGGAAATTGACAAACATGGCCTGGAGTCCTGACGGTAAAAATCTCGCTTTTGTGGCAGGAGTGGATTCATCCGATCCTGTATCTGGCAGCCTGTTTTCCGTAAATGTCCCGAACAAGAAACCCTGGGATCAAACCCGGAACTACACTTTGGATTTTGAAGGATCAGTTACGGATGTTAAATGGGTTGATAATAAAACCATGATCTTCTCGGCTGATGAAAGCGTGAATGTCACCTTAAGTGAGATCCAATTGGAGGAAGAATCCAGAACTATTCTGACCGGACAGGATGGTATCGTATTTAACCGCTTTCAGATATTTGACAGAAGAATTTGCATGGTGGCTAATACCAGTCTGCATCCGAATGAACTATACCAGTTTGACTTAAAGAAAAGAGCGTTTAAAAGGCTTACCGTTTCAAATCCGTGGTTATCAGAGGTTGACCTGGCCAGGCAGGAGAAAGTTAGTTATCAGGCCAGGGATGGAATGACTATTGAAGGAGTTCTGCAATATCCTGTAGATTTTAATCCCCAACAAAAATATCCTATGATCTGTGTTATTCATGGCGGTCCGGAATCCTGTATTAAGAACGGATGGACGACAAGTTACTCCAGGTGGGGCAATATTGCAGCTGCTGAAGGATATTTTGTTTTTATGCCCAATTACAGGGCAAGTTCAGGTCGGGGCGTTGCCTATTCTAAAATGGATCATATGGACCTGGGTGATGAGGAATTCCTGGATGTGATTGATGGCATTGAATACCTGGCCAATGAAGGATTGATCAATAAAAACAAGGTCGGCATAGGGGGTGGTTCATACGGAGGATATTTTTCTGCCCTGGGGGCTACCAAATATTCAGAATATTTCGCGGCAGCTATTCCTTTTGTCGGTGTTACAAACCAACTTTCTAAAGTTAATCTTACTGATATACCTTATGAGATCTATCAGGTGCACTGGACCATATGGCCTAATGATGATCCGGAGTTATTCTATGACCGAAGCCCGGTCAAGTATTCTTCGGATAATAAAACACCCACACTGATCCTGCATGGCAAGGAAGACACCAGGGTACATCCATCTCAGTCCCTGGAGTTATACCGTCAGTTGAAACTGCACGGGGATGCTCCCGTCAGGCTTGTCTGGTACCCGGGTGAAGGACACGGCAATAAAAACACCCAGTCTCAGCTCGATTTTAATCTCAGGACGATGCGGTGGTTCAATCACTATCTGAAAGGAGAAGGGGAACCGGATGAATTACCCCCCCTGGATGTCAACTATCAGCTTGAGAAGCTGGGTGACACTACTCTGGATACAAAGCCTAATCCTTAGATTTCAGGCTGGACCCGGTTTTGACAAATTTAAAGAAAAACTTCTTCCTTGATCATTAGTGCGTATTCGCTTTGCCGGGTATGATTTGCCGAATTTATGGTATTTCTATGTATGCCAATCCGGACACCAGGTCTTCATTGATCATAAGAGGTAAAAGTAATTTGTGTATTTTATTGTTTTAAATTGAGTGAATCCCTCCTTTTTAGCTATTAAATCCTCCACATCTTCCAGGGTGACAACCTGGAGCCCATCTTTGAGTTTATTAAGAAATGTATCAGCTATTCTGTTTTCTATATTCGCCATTATCGCTGATGGTGCATTATAGGTGGCAGCAATTTTTTTCGTGGATTCCAGATATTCTCTCAAATTATCATAACCACCTTCTTCAATGTGAAAGATTATACCCGAGATTTTGATATTGATCAACTTTTCCATTTTTAAGGCATTATATTGAACATCATGATTTTTTATTATGCTTTAAACTGCTCAAGTTAAGATCACTATTGGAAGATCCCGGACCTGATATCCGGGAATTCCAATAGATATCCTTTAATAAAATTTTTTAAATGATCTTTTCAATGACAGATAATTCGATCAATTCTTTGACTATATCCAGTATTTCAGGTTTATGAGTAATATCCACTTCTGATCTTGTCAAGATCTCATCAACCGATAAAGGCAAAGCATCAGGAAAAGGAAGATTGAACAGGAACAATCCCTGCGACTCGGTAAGATTGATCTTCCTTTCTTTACCTCCACGGCCATCCCCTTTCCAAATAGAAACACTGCTGAAATGCTTTCTATTTCTGGCCAGGGTGAATTTTGCCCCTGAATTCTTTTTTTCCCTGATGACGAATTTGGAATCATCAGTATTAACTTTGACTTCAAGTACTTTATCCAGATCAATTTCCAGGGAAATTTTACGCTTGGCCAGTTTATACCGGAAATAAGGACGCTTACTTTCCGACACTTCCTCTTTGCTAAGAATTTCATAAGAAGTCATGGTTTCAAGAAATTCCTGTGCTGTCTGAACGTGCAGATTCAACCGGGAAGCAGCCTCTGTGGCAGAAATATCCTGATATGTCATCAGAAGTCTGAAAATTTGTTCTGCATACCCCTTGGACAAATAATTGCCGAGTTTACGGGCTTCGATAAAATCCATAATGATCAGGTGAAAATGTTACCTTCTACTTCCTTAATGCTATCCTTGATTCTTTCTTCCTTGCCCCCCTGATACCAATCAAAGAAATCAAGATGCAGATTGGTCAATGAGGCCGTCAAATGATCAAAAGCCAGGTCCTCTTTATAATTGAGATAATCCTTTTTTGATATAAAAGTAGACACACTTCCGTCAAAACTTATAGCAACGTAAGAATGATTTTTATAATTATATGATGGATTATATAAAGCATTCGCCCATTCATTCATTTTTACAGGAATGAAAATTATGGTACCGTTTTCTCTCTTGTACAAGCCCAATAAATTCTTCTCATAAAAACGGGCAAATCCAAACAAATCCTCACGCCGGTATATAATTTTACCTGAGGGTTTGGGACGTTCGGTAAACGATTCCGGATCAACCTCTACATCCTGTGCAGCCAGCTCGAATATTTCGCGCCCCCACCATTTTAGCTTTTTGGTAATTAAAGTATACCCGGCCATCACAGCGCTGGCTAACAAAATCAAAACAATCCCCCGCATCATATCTTCGCTGAGCGGTATTGGACCTATTTTATTGAATGTAAAAAACACAGCTGCCATGATTTGAAAAAAGCCAGCTGTAAGAAAGTAATAATTCTTCACACGCAAGAACGCATACATGGTAAATGCAAAATACGCCAGGTATACTGCAACAAGTACGATCAGGGCTGTCTTAATGTCCCAGATCACGAGCGTCAATCCAAATATTATCAAGACGATAACAGGCTGGATCGGACCGAATATTGATCGGTCGGGTTTTAATTTTCTATGACCTACCATTGTTGTTGTATTTTATTTGAGTTAATCATTAATTATAGTATGTATTATTTATACTTCATTTTTTTTATAGTATTTAAATTTAGATATTTTATTTTAAATTTCCAAATAAATCCAATCTTTTTTTACGCTTGTCAGACCTGATTTGTAAATTGCATTTTTTTAAAGGTTTAACTCAAAATTTTTTAAATGTGGATAATTCAGTCAAATTTGTGCACACCAATATAGTTGCAAGGAATTGGGAGAAACTGGCACAATTTTATATTGATGTGTTTAATTGTGATCCCATTTATCCTGAACGGGATATGTCAGGCGAATGGATAGACCGCATTACCAATATAAGGAATGTACATATAGAAGGCATTCATTTAAAATTGCCAGGGCATGAGAATGGCCCCACCCTGGAAATATTCAGCTATCAGGACAACGATTCAAAGGATAATGAGATGGATGTAAATCAATACGGATTTGCTCATATTGCATTCCATGTAGATGACGTTGATGCGGTACTTGACAGGTTTCTTGAGCATGGAGGAAGAAAATATGGGCAACTTGTTGAAAAGGAAATGAAAGACCTGGGCATACTGACCATAATATACGCAAAGGACCCGGAAGGCAATATAGTTGAGATCCAGAATTGGAAACAAACTTCTTAATTTTTTGAAATACATTTTGAAGTCTTTGATTCCCATTCTGGAAAATCAGCAAAATCAGATAGGCAAAATATGGCAGATAGAAAATCACATTGGGAAAATGTCTTCAGGTCCAAATCACCTGAAGAGGTAAGCTGGACGCAGGAAGTTCCGGAAACATCACTTCTACGCATCCGACAATTGAAACTGCATACAACAGCAGCAATTATAGATGTGGGTGGGGGAGATAGCAAGCTTGTAGATCATCTTCTAGATGATGGATATATTAATATAACAATTCTGGACATTTCCGGCGAGGCACTTGATAAGGCTAAGCATCGGCTTGGGGACAGGGCCCGACTGGTGAATTGGGTCGTTTCAGATATCCTTGAATTCAATCCATCAAAAAAATACGATTTATGGCATGACCGGGCTGCTTTTCATTTTCTTACCGAAACAAGGGAAATAGGAAAGTATATTCAGATTGCTGAACGATCTGTACAAGGTTTCCTAACCCTGGCAACTTTTTCTGATAAGGGGCCAAAAGAGTGTAGTGGATTGCCGGTAAGGCAATATTCTGAGGAACTGATTCAGAAAGAACTTTCCAATGGATTTCAGAAAATAGAGTGTAGAACTGAAAATCATATCACACCATTTGGCTCCAGACAGAACTTTTTAATTTGCTCCTTCAAAAAAATACAATCAGGACCAGTTCAGTAAACTAGTGCTACAGCCCGCATCGGCGCTGCATCACCAGCCTTCCCGGATACTAAATCCTTTATTACAATTTTGATTATTGGAAAGGTTCCCCACTATTTACTAAATTGAATAGATAAACTAACAAATACTCATTTGGCAAATCAGGAAAAAAGTGTAATACTCCGGTTTTACGAAGAATTGAATGATTTTTTGCCTGATTATAAAAGAAAAGTCAATTATGAACTACCGTTTTTTGGAAGTCCAAGTGTTAAAGATGTTATTGAATCTCAAGGTATTCCGCATACAGAAGTTGACCTGATACTGGTCAATGGAATCTCTGTAGACTTCCAGCATAAAATAGTCCCGGGTGATAGAATTTCTGTTTATCCGGAATTCGAAATTCTGGATATCAGCCCACTTATCCAATTAAGGCCTGAACCACTGAGGATTACCCGGTTCATTGCAGATGCACACCTTGGAAAACTCGCCAGATATTTAAGAATGTGCGGTTTTGATACGGTATACGAAAATGACATATCTGATGACAAGATTATAAACCATTCTATTAAAGAAAAAAGGATCATTCTAACCCGTGACCTTGGGATACTGAAAAACGGTCAGGTTCAAAGAGGATATTTCATCCGGGCTCAAAAACCACTTAATCAATGCCGGGAAGTCATCAAAAAATTCAATTTATTCAGCCAGAAAAGGCCTTTCACAAGATGCCTGAAATGTAATGGTCTCTTCCACACAGCAAACAAAAAATCTATCAAATCAATGGTCCCCATCAAAACTTATCAATATTACCAGGATTTTTATCGTTGTAGTGATTGCCGGAATATTTACTGGAAAGGCAGCCATTATGAAAAAATGTTAAAAATAATTGATAAGATTTACTCTCCGGGAGCTGACCAATAAAATATCTTTATCCAGACAAAATCTGGAAAAAGTTCCTGCAGTATTCCCTAAGTCTGAAGTTTTCTTTATAAAATTGTAGCTTGTCAAATATAAAATGTTTGAAAAAAGGGGTGATTGGGTATTCTTTGAATATTTAAAATGGGCGAAAAGACTGGAAATCAAAATATAGCTAAAGTATCTGTAACGGCCTTTTTTATCGTGCTTTTAATCTTGCCGGCTATTATTAAAAAGGAAACTTTAAGCAGGCCTGCAACCAAAACTTCAAACAATTCTGCCACGGCTTTGAAATTTTTTGGATTCTACTTGGAAGAAGCATCACGGCAGGCCGGAATCGATTTTACACATCAAAGTCCGGAATTAGATCCCCGGTTGAACCATATTCTGCCGCAAATCGCATCCATGGGGGCCTCCATTTCGATTTGCGATTTTGATCAGGATGGTTGGAATGACCTATACCTTACTAACAGTCTAACAGGAAGCAAGAATGCCTTGTATCACAATCAAAAGGATGGAACATTCATCGATATAGGGTCAAAAGTAGGGTTGGCGGATATAAATGGTCAGGGAACGGGTGTATCAATGGGCTCGGTCTGGGGAGACTATAACAATGATGGATATGAAGATATTTTTGTATATAAATGGGGAAAACCTGAACTCTTTAAAAATGTAAACGGTGAAATCTTTGAACGTGTATCTGAGGAAGCCGGATTACCCTCCTGGATAAATACCAATACGGCTATCTGGATGGATTATAACAATGATGGATATCTGGATCTCTTTGTAGGTGGATATTACAGGGAAGATATAGATCTATGGAATCTGGAATCGACTGTCATAATGCCGGAAAGCTTTGAATATGCAAATAATGGCGGAAGAAATTATCTCTTTAAAAACAAAGGAAATGGCACATTTGAGGATGTCACCAGGGAGGCCAACCTGACGAGCACACGATGGACCCTTGCCGCCGGGGCCGCAGATCTTAATGGTGATGGCTTCCAGGATCTTGTTATCGCCAACGACTATAGTGTTGATGAATGGCTGATCAACCAGGAAGGTTTGAGTTTTATGGAGATTGGCAAGGAGACCGGTATAGGCTACACACCAAAGAGCGGCATGAATATGAGCTTTGGAGATATCGAAAATAGCGGAATGCAGAGTTTATATATTTCCAATATTACAGAAGTAGGTGTGCTGTTACAGGGGAACAACCTCTGGACCCCTTCGGAAGGTCCCGGTTATCCGGTTTATAATAACACAGCCAGGAGAAAGGGAGTTGAATTGGGAGGCTGGAGCTATGGGGCCCAGTTCGGGGATCTTAACAATGACGGGGCTCAGGATCTTTACGTAGCAAATGGTTTTATTTCCGGGATAAAAGGATCATCCTACTGGTACGATTATACGAAAGTTACCGGTGGAAATAAATCCATCATCAGCGACGCTCTTAACTGGCCTGCCATGGAAGGAAAAAGCCAGTCCGGACACCAGCAAAATATGATCTGGCTAAATGACGGGAATGGAAATTTCCTGGATGCCTCAAAGGATGTATGTGAGGAAACCACTCTTGACAGCCGTGCAGTAGCACTGGCAGATCTATGGAACAGAGGAGCACTGGATGTCGTCGTAGCCAGTATGAATCAGGGGCTGCTTGTATACAAAAACCAGGTTGATACATCAAACAAGTGGATTGCTTTTTCATTGGAGGGAACGACCAGCAATAAAAGTGCGATCGGTGCTACGGTAACCCTTTACTGGAATGGGAAAAAACAAGCCCAGGTTGTGACCGGTGGAATCGGATTCTGTTCCCAGAATCAGAGGGCACTTCATTTTGGACTCGGCCAGGATCCAGAAATTGATAAAGTTGAGATCCTCTGGCCATCAGGCCATGTGCAGGTAATCGATAATCCGGAAATTGGAAAACTGAATAAAGTCATCGAATCGGTATGAGTAATATAGAATCAGGCGGAGCGGCGGTAATGCAGGAACAAAAGAAAAAACCATTTGTTCTTTTAGAGATATTGAATAAATATTCAGCACCGATATTTATATCACTGATACTCCTGGCAGGTCATCTTTCCTTCGGCATACTTGAAAGCTATACTAATGTAATTCTGGCCATTGTTGCCAGTATAATAACAGATCTGGTGCTGGGCAGATTGTTTCTCGGGAAATGGAAGAACCTAGGAAGCGCCTATATTTCAGGCATCAGCGTAAGTATTCTGATCAGGTCCATGTTTTCCTGGCCGTATATATT
>JAHEGY010000077.1:15619-23316 GCA_024644875.1 Cyclobacteriaceae bacterium | reverse complement strand
CTAAAAACACTAAAGGCCTGTTCCGCATTATGCTGTTCAATTCCTGTAGCTGAGTATTCCCACTGGACTTTAATCTCACTTATTATTCTTTCTTTTTCTTGATCTGTAATCTGAACTGCATCTTTTGATTCGGTTAAAATACTCATAATATGAAGATTTAAAATTCTACACTTAAAACAATTGCAGATTAGATTTAGTTCCTTAAAAATTTTAAATTTATTCTTACCTTTAGTTAAAGACCGGGATAACAGGTAGAAAGGAAATTGCCACCGTTAATTTTTAACCATGCCCGAAGATCGCAGACTCGCTGCAATAATGTTCACTGATATAGTCGGATACACTTCACTTATGGGTAGGGATGAGCGAAAGGCATTTGAAAAGGCACTCTATCTTGAACCGAATAATTCCACTGTATTGGGACATTTTGCGAATTTTAATATGGTAATTAAGAAATTTCACATCACCGAATCATTAACTGATAAAATGGTATGGTTGAATCCAAACAACAGACATTTACATTATTATCTTCTTTTATATGCACTACAGGGAAAATCCCAGAAGGCATCACAAACCTTAAACAAAATCAATGAAACTGAATTGTACAACTGGGTTCAATTCTGGATTATTGGCAGTTATTATTTATTTACGGGAGACCTGCAAAATGCTGCTTTATATTATGAAAAGTCAATTGATGGAGCAAATATCGAAGGCCTCCCTCTACTGGCTTATGCCTATGCAAAATCGGGTGAACTGGAAAAGGCCAGGTCTATTCTTGACCAATTAAACGAAATGGCAAAAATAAGGTACATATCCCCGTTTTATTTTGCCATTGTTTATATGGGATTGGATGATTTTGACAATTCGATCAACTATCTGAAAAAAGCCCATGAAGAAAAAGACTTTAGATTACATTGGATCGGTTTGTATGTCAGTGAGAGAATTTTTGAGCCTCTCCAGTCAGATCCGGAATATCAGGAAATTATTTCAAATCTTTGGAATTAACATATTTGAAAAGCAATTACTACTGAAACGCTGTCATATCGATAACAAACCGGTATTTCACATCCGCTTTCATAACCCGGTCCCAGGCCGTGTTGATATCTTCCATTTTAATCATTTCCACATCTGAAACGATGTTATGCTTTGCACAGAAATCCAGCATCTCCTGCGTCTCCCTGATCCCGCCAATCAAAGAACCTGCAACGGATTTACGGCCAAATGCAAGTCCCATGGTGTGAAGATCAACAGGAGAGGCACCAAGTACAACCATTGTTTTACCTACTTTTAATAAGGGAATATAAGGATTGAGGTCATGTTGTACAGGGATAGTGTTCAATAGCAGATCAAAGGTACCCGCATTGGCTGCCATTTGCTCTTCATCTATGGAAATTAAAACTTCATGAGCGCCCAAATGCCTGGCATCTTTACCTTTATCCGGAGAAGTAGTGATCATTACCACCTCCGCCCCCATAGCGACAGCAAATTTAACACCCATATGACCAAGGCCTCCGAGCCCTATAATGCCAACTTTCTGACCTTTGCCTACTTTCCAGTAATTGAGCGGGGAATAGGTGGTTATTCCTGCGCAGAGCAATGGGGCTACAGCTTTGGTATCGAGTTTATCGGAGACTCTTAACACAAAATCTTCAGTGACAACAATTTGCGTGGAATAGCCCCCATGTGTTACACCACCCATAACAGGGTCCGGACTTCCATAGGTCAAAACCATTCCAGTCTGACAATACTGTTCCAGGTCATCTTTACAGGAAGGGCATTCACCACAGGAATCAACCAGACAGCCAACACCAACCAGGTCGCCTTTATTATATTTTGTGACATCAGAACCTGTTGCGGTAACATGGCCGATAATTTCATGTCCCGGTACAACAGGATATTGTGTCATACCCCAATCGTCATGCGCGAAGTGGATATCACTATGGCAGACACCACAGTAAGCGATCTTTATTTTTACATCTTTTGGACCGATCTCCCGGCGGTCAAAATCTAATGGTCTCAGGTCTTCTGAGGGACTATAGGCGGCATAGCCTTTTGTGTTGCTCATGGTTAGATCTTTTTTAATTAATACTCGTTATACGAATTGTGCTCATTTATAGATTTGAATAACTTTTAATTTACTCATCTAATACTTAAATTCAAAAAAAGCCCAGGATTTCCTCTTACCTTGAATATTTAATTTTATAGCTTCCTCGTGTCAGTCCCTGTATAATTACACCACGTTTCTGTATGAAATGAAAAAGAAGGGCTAAGATCAGTACGCTGAATATGGATCAACAGATAAATTCAAATAATTAAAATAATATCCTCTTATAGTATTCTTACAATTACTGGATTGATGTTGTTTTACTCGCATGAGCAAATCAGTCTGTAAAATAGAGGAGAAATCTAAGAATCTATATTCTTAGCAATTTTAAGAAGCAAGGATGTCCTATGGGTACGACGTTTGAAAGTCAGAATCCCTAAAAGGAAAATAGTGCCACCCGGAAAAGTGGCACGATCAGCAAATTAAATATGAATATTATTTCAGATACTTTTCAGGGATCTCGTCCACAGAACGGATCTCCATCTTCCTGAAGAAGACTTCGGATCCTTCGGACTGCAATTGGATGTTCCCTTTTGTTAAAGATTTCTTCTGACCGTCGACCAGCAAGTGGGAATCCTCATTGATCATATTCACAACCCCATTGATGATATGTACGCTTTTAGCACCAACACATATGATCTCAACGGTATTCCACTCTCCCCGGGGCTTTTCATTGGTCACATTCTTGGAACAGATCTTGCCACCCTGTTTTCCCTGTCCAAACTCTACCAGCTCAGCAGTTGGATCATACACATATCTTTCCTCCCCTTCCGGCACTGAAGCCCGTATGCTGCAATACGTATCGCCCATCCTGTAGCTGTCGCCAAACATGGTCTCCATAACCTGACACTCGTGAGACTGTTTCCAGACCCCCAGACCAACTCCATATTCTCCGGTACCATGATACAGCAATCCTGAATTTCTATTCTGGTTTTCAGGCACCCACTTTTTCTCACCCCACTTGATTTGCATCCGGAAATGATAATTTTCGAATTCTGCTTGAGTGGCCAGCGATCCGTTAACTTGTCCTGATACTTTTACAGCCGGTTCTCCGTCCACCGTAACCACCTGGAAAATACCCAATGGATCTTTGTTAAATCCGATAGGCGCCACATAATTCCCTGCGGTATCTTTTTCAATGCCGGTAACCTCCACAGTGGGATTTGGTACACCAACATAGGTTTCCCACCCGGTCAGGTCCTGACCATTGAATAAAGCTTCAAATTCGGCCTCTGAATTCTGAAGACTGCAAGAAGAGGCCAAAACGATCGAAATGAATAATAGAGATAATAATTTTAACGTTTTCATTGTTTTAAAATTTATGTAAAGGTTGGATAACTTGTCCTGCTTTAGCAGGAAAATCCACATACTCTGGATTTAGCATTTCAAAAAGTGATCCCGGATATATTCATATCCGCCTTTGTATTAAACATTGTTTTCATATGGATCTCAAAAAATCTTCGTGAGAAGTTTCCGGTTTAAAAATAATAAATAATTCTCAAATCAATAATCAAACTTGATTATTACTCCCTTATCCTGTAATTGCTTAAGTGCCCATTTGAAGTATTCATAAGACTGTGAATTCTTATCCGTACTGTTATTATCCAGATAGATGTACTTTAAATGATCATAACCGGCTATTTCCATAGGAAAATTCTCAATCAGGTTACCTGAAAGGTTTAGTTCCTCCAGTTTTTTCAGTTCCAATACTCCCTGGGGAAATATGGTAAGATGATTATCATATACATGCAAGTACCTCAGATTCACCAAATGTGATATGGATTCCGGCAGTGCTCTCAACTGATTATGATGCAGGTACAATTCTTTCAACTTGGTCATTTCCCCAAGACTTTCCGGAAGCTCACGAAGTTTATTGTAGGACAGATATAGTATCTCAAGATTCTTTAATCTGGCTATTTCCGGGGAGATGTATTTCAGATTGTTATAATATACATCCAGCCATACAAGGGTCGACAGATTATAGATCTCCAATGGTAAATCATTTAACTGGTTTTTATACAACATCAGGTTCTCAAGGTTTTTGAAATCTCCAATTTCCCTGGGTACGGAGTCCAGCCGGTTTTCGGGTACCACCAGTTTCTTCAAACCGGTAAACCTGTTGATCTCCGGCGGAAGATAGGTAATACCACAACCCCGTATGATCAGATTTTCAAGATCCGGCAGGATGACCAGGTATTTCGGATCAAAAAACAGAGGATTAAAGCTTATTTCAAGTTCTTTGATCCGGTCAAGACGTTGCAGACCTTTCAGTGTTTTGATATCGTTATAACTTAAATTCAGGGTTTCCAGGGATTTAAGCTTTCTGATTCTCCTGGGAATTTTTTTTAAATTGTTATTACTGAGATCAAGTGTTTTAAGAGAGTCCCATTTAAAGATCCTTATTTTAAATCTTCGATTTTTTTTTGCATTACCGTTTATCTTCAGGGTTTTCAAACCTTTTAATCTCCGAAGTGACCGTGGCATTTTTAAAATATCATTTTCGGATAGATTCAGGTATTCAAGGGTGTCATTCCGGTCAAATTTAATGGATCTTTCAGTTAATTCGTTACCAGCCAAATTCAGGAATTTAAGATGCTTAAAATGATCAAAACGGATATCTAACCCTGTGATCCGGTTCATAGCCAGGTTCAGGGAATCAAGATGTCTCAACTCGTATATTTTATCCGGAAGGTCCGTATAATCCCCCTTCACTAATTTTACGACCTCGGTGCTTACAGGCAAGGTGTCTATTAAAATGCGATATCCGGCATAACGTGATGAATCCTGTATCCTGACACTTTCCTGGTATTCCCTGGATAATGGTGTTTTTAGATATGCTTCCCTTTCTTTCTCCCCGGCAGCCCTGGTCGAGTCTGATTTTCTCTTTGTTTCATTCCAATTTTCCCATTGCTCGTCACGAATTGACTTAAGTTCCTGCCTCCTTGCTTTGCCGGTTGGTGTTACCTGTGCTTTTATTTCGCTTTCACAGAATATGTAACATAAAAAGAAAAGTATAAAAATTTTAAACGGATATCGCATCAAAAAATCTTTGATACTAATATAACTAAATTTTTAGTTATACAAGATCGGATTTGTCAATCTATTATTTATATTTACATCCATGGCAAACAATTTTTATAAAATTGAAAACTAATCCCTGGTATCTGCTCATTCTTATAGTTTCTATCCTGTTTTCAGGCTGTGTCGGCTCTAAATTAAAAGTTGACAGTCAATCCCTGGATAATTTTCTGGAAGATTCGGAAGCATTTAATAATAGCTTTGCCGGTTTCAGCCTATATGATCCTGAAAGGAGAAAGTATATATATGAATATAATGCAGATAAGTTTTTCACACCAGCTTCCAACACAAAGATATTTACATTCTACACCGCCAGGAAGATTTTTAAAGACTCTATACCAGGCATTTTATATGGGAACCGAAATGATACCCTGTTTTTTACCGGCACGGGAGATCCGACCTTTCTGGATGAAGACTTTTCAATACAGCCAGTTCATGATTTTCTGGAAAATACAGAATCTACCCTCGTTTATGCTGAACGGGATTTTTATAATAACAAGTTCGGCCCCGGGTGGGCCTGGGATGACTATATGTACTATTTCTCGCCGGAAAAATGTTCAATGCCCATTTATGGCAACGTTGCTCATTTCAGCAGGTATCCGGATGAATCGAAACTAAATATCAGTCCTGAGAGGCTCAACCGGTCTGTTATACATCTTAGAGATACTGTATTTAGGATTATCCGGGAGGAAAATGACAATATGTACACCGTCCGGCATGGGCCAATGCCTGATACGGTCGACCGGAGGATCCCGTTCGTATATTCTTCCCCACTGTTTTTAAGATTATTACGGGATAACCTGGGAAAAAGAATATATCAGATCTCAGACAATATCCCCACAATGAAAAATGTCATTTATAGTCAGCCCATCGACAGTGTGATGAAAAAAATGATGATCGCCTCAGATAATTTCATTGCGGAACAAATGCTCATTATGGGTGCCGGTCATTTGTTCGATACACTTGATGCCGATCTCTGTATTGAATATGCTGTCGATCAATTGATCCCTGAGCTTGAAGACCAGATAGACTGGATTGATGGATCCGGGTTATCCCGGTATAACAAGTTTACGCCAAGAGCGATCAATGTATTACTTCAGAAAATTTACCAGGAGTACCCGGAGGAATTAATTCTGGATATTTTCCCAAAAGGAGGTGTTTCAGGAACCCTGAAAAACAATTTCAAAGCGAAAACACCCTATATTGTGGCAAAGACGGGTTCAATGTCGAATGTATATAATTTAAGTGGATACCTGATCACCAAGAAAGGAAAATGGCTGGTTTTCAGTTTTATGAATAATAATTTTGAAGTGCCCACAACTGAAGTAAAGCAGGAAATGGAAAAGATCCTTATGAATATTCATGAAAAATATTAATTACACCCGTTTGTTGATGGATATCCTTGAAATGAATTAACTTAATGTTAATATAAACCGTATTTGAGATGGTCCTTGAAGCTTGTGTTGAAACTTTCGAAGAAGCCCTGAAGGCAGAATCGCTAGGTGCTGATCGCATTGAACTCTGTGACGATCTGAGTGTTGGGGGCATCACACCTTCATACGAATTGCTGGATTCTGTGCTCAAACAATTGAAGATCCCGGTTATGGTAATGATCAGGCCCCGCGGCGGAAATTTCGTCTATACTACCTCAGAAATCAAAGTGATGAAACAAAGCATTGATGTATGTAAAACCCTGAATGTCACGGGGGTGGTATTTGGAATACTCGATAAGCATAATCACATTGATATGGATGATACAAGGTTTCTGGCTGAATATGCAAGCCCCCTGGAAATAACTTTTCACAAAGCCATTGATGATACCCCGGATCCTGTTCGCTCGGCTGAAATGCTCATTGCGATCAAAGGCATTTCTCGTATCCTGACTTCCGGTGGAAAGGATACCGCGCTTGAGGGGGTTGAAAATATTAATGAGATGAGCAAGGTAACAGCAGGCCACCTGAAGATCCTGGCTGCAGGACGGATCACGAATGAAAACCTCAGGGAAATTTCCGGGATACTTGATGTTGAAGAGTTCCATGGCCGGAAGATCGTCGGACATCTGCAGTGTTAGTTAAGTTCTGAACGTAGAAAATTCCACGGACGGAAGACCTTAGGACATCTGAAAGATCAGGGGTATCATTAAAGTTTTTCCGGTTCTTAAACCTTGGACATCGGTAAGATTTTAGAATCCCTAAAGGAAAGAACTTCCAGAACTGTTTAGTCTCATGAAATTATTAAGATTTACAGATTCCTGATTTAAAAAGAATTCTCTGGGTTCTAAATTCACTGATCACCTTCAGAAATTATAGAAACACATTGTTAATAGAATAAATTTTCATAATTTGTACCGACTGGTCTGTCCAAATATAAATTATGAGTACTAAAAAAGAAATTATCAGAAAAGGAGTTGACCTGTTTCGCGAACAGGGATATAACAATACCGGAATAAACGATATCCTGGAAACATGCGACATCTCCAAAGGATCCTTTTATAATTATTTCCGGACCAAGGAAGGCT
>JAHEGY010000077.1:0-15519 GCA_024644875.1 Cyclobacteriaceae bacterium | reverse complement strand
AGAAAAGGAGTTGACCTGTTTCGCGAACAGGGATATAACAATACCGGAATAAACGATATCCTGGAAACATGCGACATCTCCAAAGGATCCTTTTATAATTATTTCCGGACCAAGGAAGGCTATGGGATCAAAGTTATTGACTATTACGGCGATACACTCCTTGAATACATGATTGGCAAATTGAGGTCGGGCGATGGAAGCCCGGTTGAAAAACTGGAAGAACTATACAGCAGTTTTATTGCGATCGTGGAAAGGGAGGAAATCAAATCCGGGTGCCTCGTCAATAATATTTCAAGTGAAATGGGGGGCTTAAATGACAGGCTCGCTGAAGTAGCTGACCAGAATTTCAGGAAATGGAAAGATGAAATTGCCAGGGTTGTTGCCAAAGGGCAGGCCATCCAGGAGATCAGGAATGATATGGAAGCATTAAAAATCGCCGAGTATATCCATGCTTCCTTCTTTGGATCGCTGTCCCGTATGAAGGTTACCAGAAATACAGACAGCCTGAAAGACTGGCTTAACATGACACTCAAATTTATCAAAGAAAATAATGAGGGATAGTTTCTGGACAAATTACCTCCATCAGAAATTCCCTGGCAGATCCTCCTGCTTTTGGTTTACTTTCCTGCTCGTCATATTTCTGGCCGGATGCAGCAGGTCCCCGAGATTCAACCCCGGGCAAGTGGAAATCCATACAAAACCATGGACGCGATGGTGGTGGATGGGCAATTCAGTGACTAAAGCAGGAATTACCCAACACCTGGAAGCTTTTGCAGAAGCAGGGATGGGTGGTGTCGAGATTGTTCCGATATACGGTGTAAAAGGAGATGAGTCAAACTTCATAGAATATTTAAGTGATGAATGGATAGAGATGCTTTTGCACACACTCCGGGAAGCTGAACGCCTCGACCTTGGCGTGGATATGACTTTAGGATCAGGATGGCCATACGGCGGGCCCTGGATCACGGAAGAATATGCCGCGAGAAGAACCAGTGCTTTGTCTCCTGACGGAGAACCTACAGGCCAGCGGGTTAAAAGAGCTGCCCCGGGAGCGGAAGGCCTGGTGGTTGATCATCTTGATCCGGCTGCAATGCGCTTTTTCCTGTCCAGATTTGATTCGCTTTTGATGCAGATAAGAAAAGAAAATCTACCTCTCAGGGCAATATTTAATGATTCTTATGAAGTATATGGGGCGGACTGGACCAGGGATCTCAATAATTTATTTAGGGAAAGGATGGGATATGATCTTCCTGCAGACTTCCTTTTCAAGGAGGAATATGATTCCCTAGATCTTCACTATTGGCAGGATTATCATTTAATGATAAACGACCTGGTCAGGGCAACGGTTGGGGGTGTGATCTCTAACTGGTGTAAAGAACATAAAGTTCTTTATCGATACCAGGCCCATGGCGCCCCATCGAATCTTCTCGATCTGTATGGAGATGCCAGTATACCTGAAACTGAATGTTTTGGGAGCAGCAAATTCAATATTCCATTGGTGGATTATGACCTGGATTACAATGAAAAACAGTTTGCACGGCCTCACCCGCTGATATATAAATTTGCATCATCGCCAGCTCATATCCTGGGGAAACCCCTGGTCAGTTCGGAAACTGGCACCTGGCTGGCGGACCATTTCAAAGTGAGCCTTTCACAGGTAAAACCGCAAATCGATGAGCTTTTTGTATCAGGGATCAATCATATCTTTTACCACGGAATTCCCTATTCTCCCGTCGAGAATGGATTTCCCGGACGCCAGTTCTATGCCTCTACAAATTTTGGTCCCAACTCTGCATTATGGGATTATATGGATAACCTGAACGAATACATCAGGAACTGTCAGTTGATGCTGCAGAACACCACTCCTGACAATGACATCCTGCTCTATTACCCGGTATACGATCTTTGGCATAACCAGGGATTTGATGGAAATCTTATCATGCAAAGCGTACATAATCCAGAGTCGTGGTTGTTTGATACACCATTCGGCATCCTGGCACAATCTTTACTTGACTGGGGTTATGCCTTCGATTATATCTCAGATGATCAGATAGAATTGCTGGCCATGAATCCAGATGACATTCCTGCAAATTATAAGGCGTTGATTGTTCCGCAAGCCAGATTTATGCCTGTAGATTCTTTTCACTTTTTAGCTTTGTTGCAGAGCAAAGGAATGAAATTAGTATTCCTCGAGGAACTGCCTTCAATGAAACCGGGAGTTAAATCAAATGACCAGGATCCTGAGATTGATGATGGTCCTGAGATTGATGAAGATAAGCCCGGGATAAATTTTCCCATTGCTGTCAGTGGTGATTATACAAGCATTTCAAATACATTGGCTGATTATGATATCTGGCCCGAGATATTTCCCGGTAAAGGACTGCAATTTATCCGTAAGGGACATAATGGAGGGTATGTATACCTGATCACCAATTTAGACAGTACTGACTTTGACGACTATTGTCCTCTGGCAAGAGAATACCAATCCGCAGAGATCTATGATCCCCTGTCTGAACAACGAGGGAAAGCACAGTTAGGACAATCCGAAGAAAGCGGACAAATAAGATTGCAGATCGAGGCCGGCCGGTCAATATTTCTGATTACTTATAATTATTCAATTGATGAAAAGGACTGGGAATACCGGGGAGAAAAGAATGAAGCCATTGACCTCAATGCAGACTGGACGCTTCAAATAGAAGATCCGGAAAATGATTATTATCTGAAAGATCACGTCCTGGATTCCCTGATAAACTGGCCGCAATTATCATTACCATGGACATCAACTTACACGGGAACCGGAACCTATCAAATAAACTTTGATCTACCGGATGTGAATCAAAAATATGATGCCTTTATCCTTGATCTCGGGGACTTGAGATATATGGCTACTGTATTCCTGAATGGTCATGATCTGGGTGAGTTCTGGTCGGTTCCTTTCCGTAAAACTATAGCAATCGACAAGTTTGAATCCAGGAATACAATGACAGTAAAGGTAACGAACCTGGATGCTAACCAGGTCATTCAATTAGACAGGACCGGGATCCCGTGGAAAAACTACTATGATATCAATTTTGTGGATATCCGGTATGAAGTATTTGATGCTTCATACTGGGAACCCATGCCTTCAGGATTATTGGGTCCAGTCAGATTAATACCGGTTGATCTTGAGTGATGCTTAGATCTACATTTCCTTAATACTGATATTTCTCCATAGCACTTTAATGCCTCCACCTGAATGGATCTGTAAAGCGATTGATCCTTCAGCCGCGCCAATTTTAGCATCTTCAATTTCAACCATCATCTGACCATTCAGCCAGGTTGTTACCTTATCGCCGACGGCCTTGATCTTCATGGTATTCCAATCACCCATCTTCAGCGCTTTATCTTTTTCAGGATCCGGCTTAATAAGCCATTCCCTTCCGTAAGATTCATAAATACCACCTGTGTTATGCCCTGGAGGAGCTACTTCAGCCTGCCACCCGGTTATCTTTGTACCTTCAATCGATGATCTGAAAAATACACCGCTGTTTCCATCAGCTTCCTGCTTGAATTCCAGGGTCAACTCGAAATCCTTAAAGGTCTTTTTTGTTGCGAGATACCCGTATTCCGCATCAGGGCCACTTTCGCATATTAACAATCCATCTTCCACATACCATTTTTCAGTCCCATAAATTTCCCAGCCGGAAATATCTTTGCCATTAAAAAGTGATACCGACTGGCTCTTCAGCAAGAATGGGTCGAATAAAAAAACTACAAACGCGATTACAAATAAAAATTTTTCTTTTTTCATGATCATTTAATTATCGGTAAAGTCTGTGTAAAGTTGTTCAAAAAAAAGGTGGTTTCAATATGGATCTCTGAAAATTATCTATTCCGAATTGCTGGCTCGATCAAAGATATAAAACATCTCAGTTCCGATCTGGTAACATCTTTCAGCATAAGCTTTCGCTTTATCTGGTGTATTGTCATATGCCTTGGGATCTTCATATGTGATCGGGATACGTAAGGTTGCGCCTGGAATGAAAGGGCAGTTCTCATCCGCATCTGAACAAGTCATAATCGCACAAAAATCTTCTTGTGGATTTACTTTATCATCATATTTCTTTGAAAATACCTGCATTGGTACCTGATCATGAGTGAAACTCACCTTGTATACCGGATTATCAGACTTCCCGTCAGATTTAATATCGAAACCGGCATCAGCCATGGCTTTGACTGCATTTGGATTAAAAGCAGTTGCTTCTGTTCCCCCGGAAAAAGTCCTGACCGCTTCAATCCCAAAATAATAAGCGGCTGTCTGCGCCCAGATCTGTCCCATATGACTTCTGCGCGAATTGTGGGTACAGATAAATGTCAACTTTGCCACGGCATTGCCAGCCAGATGATAAGAAATATAATCCGCTACCTTACAAAGGTCTTTCTTCCTGTTCTCAGGGATATGGTCAAATTTTGATATAAAAGATCCGGCATACTGCTGTAATGCCGGAAATAACTTTTTTTCCCTCATATTTTTTTATGTAGATATTAAAAGGGTGAGATCAGATATTGAAGCCTTATTTTTCTGCATTCAAGGTAATACTGAAGATGCCTTTAAATGATTTCTTGAAATTCTCCACTTCTTCCTCAGTGAAATATTTCAAATAGATGGCATCATCCAATTCCATTTTTTTCTGGATTTGTATTATAAGATTTTTAAACCCGGCCCGGCGAACTATATCAAGGTATTCCTTCTTTTGTAAAGCGCCTGATACACAACCTGCATACATCGCCGCATCATTTCTGAGGCCTTCCGGAATTTCTCCCTGAAGCATAATATCAGAGATGCTGAAATGTCCTCCATCTTTCAGGATCCTGTATGTTTCTTTAAAAGCGGCATCCTTATCCGGAACAAGGTTCATTACACAATTGCTGACCACTACATCAGCTGTATTATCCGCAAGAGGTATATTCTCAATTTCTCCAAGAACAAATTCGACATTAGAATATCCCAGTTTCTGAGCGTTAGTCTTGGCTTTTGAAACCATGGCTTCTGTAAAATCCAATCCTATAACACGTCCTTGTTCTCCTGTAAGTGCCCTGGCTACAAAGCAATCGTTACCGGCACCTGAGCCAAGGTCAACAACAGTATCACCCTCATGGATCTTGGCATATTTTGTAGGTATACCACAGCCCAATTGGAGATCCGCATCCGGGTTATATCCTTTCAGGTTGGCGTAATCTTCTGCTAGTACTGAATAATCTTTTTCTTCCTTCCCTCCGCAGCAACTTGACTTGGTGGTTTTGGCAGCTTTTTCCTCGTTTCCTCCACAACAACCGGAGGATTGAGAAGAACTGTCAGATGCTGTAGACTTTTTAGCTATATCACCATATTTTTCCTTTACTATGCTCTTTAATTCTTCTGCTGTATGCATGACTTTATAGTTTATATAAAAAATTAGTTTTACTTCACTAACAACATGACCTTGAGGAATCATACAGGGCAAATAATTCAGCGAATATTTCCTTTACTTCCTCCCAAACCGATTCATTAATACAATAACAAACCCTGGGCCCTTCTATTTCTCCTTTAATCAGACCTGTATTTTTTAACTCCTTCAGGTGCTGGGAAATGGTCGGTTGCGATAGACCAACTACATCAACAAGATCATTAACAATACAGCTTTTTGAACCGATCAGATGCCTAAGGATAGTAAGTCTTGCCGGATGTGCAAATGCCTTCGCCAGCAGGGCTGTCTTGTTGATGTCATCACTGAAAATATCTGTACGTGTAATCCCCATAGCAATATTTCTTTATTGCAATATTACGATAAATGAAATTAATATGTTACGTTAATTGTGATATTTTTTTGAATTAATAAGAAATGATCAATTCGAAATCATCGGTACCTACCATATACTCGACACCATCGACACGTCCCTCGCCGTCATAGGAATAGGTATAAAGTATTGTTCTTTCAAAGGA
Source organism: Cyclobacteriaceae bacterium (assembly GCA_024644875.1). Classification (GTDB taxonomy): domain Bacteria; phylum Bacteroidota; class Bacteroidia; order Cytophagales; family Cyclobacteriaceae; genus JAGTVG01. Next base: position 9,557 of record JAHEGY010000077.1, on the reverse strand, counting down.
TTGTGAAGGAAGCTCATACCTGTAGGAGCCCGGATTATAATTCATAAATAAAGCATCCGGGAGAATGCCCGACCGGAAAGCACTCAATGTCTCCCCCACATAATGAAACCACCAGATGCTCCTGAACATATTCGTTCGGTTATCAAACAAGGAAAAAGTATGCCTGGTTAAGGACTGATTGGAAATATTAAATTGTTCAATCCTGTTAAGGTTACCATCCGCATTGGTAATGGCCAGTGCTCCAATACTTACAATCTGGTTGCTGTTGTCATATTGCTTTAATTCTCCACTGATGGGATCACCGCCATCATATACAAGATCGATCCAGATACCGTTATCATCTATAATCTTGACCAGTTTATCTCCATCCCACTCAAACCTCTTATTGCCAGCCTCAGACACTTTACCATTGGCATCATAAGTAGCCGTATAGGATTCATTAATATTCGAACCGGATATGGTAGCTTGCTTTAACTTTCCTTCGGTATAAGAAAAATTATAAGTGATCGTATCCTGTCTTGCCAGATTTATCATCTTCATTTCCATGATATTATAATTAACCAAAGCAGGATCATCATCCCCGCATGAACTGAAATTAAAAATCAAGACAATCAAGGACAATAAGGTAAGGAGATTTCTCATGAGCTTATTTTTGTTTCTAATATAACAAATTATTGAGCATAATGATTTGATTTATATACTGTTATTATCTTCATCGATTTGGATAATCTGTTGTCGCTCCCTGTTCACATGTAACTTCGTAACATCAGGTCTTGAGTAATGCCCGGCCGGATCAAAATTATGTCTTTCCATTCTAACCTGCTTGTGATCAATTTCTGCAACTTTTAAAAATTCTTTCCCAACCACAGGTTCTATAACCCATTCCCCATCCGGGGCAGCAAGACAGGAACCACCATCAGCAGGCATTTCAGGAAAATTGGATATTATCCAATCCGAATAAGGAATTTCCTCCTGGACATCTGATTTTCGCATAAGCCCTGAAACGGAAATCACATAAGACCTGGACTCTTTGGCGATAAAACGAGTAATGTCCTCCGTATTTCTTTTGTTTCCAGGCCATATTGCCACATGCAGATCCTCACCCATACCATACAAAGCTGTTCGTGATAATGGCATCCAGTTCTCCCAGCAATTCAATCCGCCCACGGTAAAAGCACCCAACTTATGCACCCTGAGCCCATGTCCATCCCCAGGTGACCACACCAAACGTTCTTCGTAGGTGGGCATTAACTTTCGATGCACAGATTGAACAACTCCTCCTTTGTCAATATATACCAGGGAACAATACAAACTATGCCCTCCACGGTTTGCCGCCTTTTCAATGGTCCCGAGAACGACGGCTGTTTTTTTCTCTCTGGCGATTGAACAAACCGGGGCTAGGTCCTCAGAGTGGGGATCAATGGCTTGAGTGAGATAGTGAGCAAAGATCTCCTTCTGAACAGATGAATTGAATTTGACACCGCCAGTCAGTTCAACCCAGAAAGGGTATCCCGGTAATACCGCTTCACCAAAAACCACCAGGTCACAATCCTGCTTCCCTGCATCAGAAATATAAGCAACAATTTTTTCAGTGGTCTTCTCTTTATTCAGCCACACCGGAGCGATCTGTGCCAGGCCGATTTTTAACATGTCATTTATCATAATTCTTAAAAATTAGCCTGTAAGTTAAAAAAAATGCGGCGAAATTGTGTGTCAATCCCCCTTAAACCATCAGATGGCTATTCTTCCTCTATCACATAGGATAACTCTTCCAGATACCACAGGTCTTTTGATTTTTTAGTTCTGATCAGAGGAATGAACTTATTGTTTATTTCCTTGAAAACTTCCGTATACATATCGTTGAATTCCCTATCCTTTTCTATATTATTTAGATATTTCATGAAAAGATCATATAATCAAAGGGAAGCCTATACACTTTTATCAAAGCGAACTGCTTTGGATCCTATAATGTTTTTATAGTCCATTAATTTCTATATATTGTTGTAATATCCCTAGTAAAATACTTTATCAGATGGATCGGAAAAAATTTCTTAAAGCAACCATGATTGCCCCCGCGTTTGTTGCTGGATTACAGGAAGGCAAAGCACAGGTAGTAGAATCAAGTGGCATGCGTCGGTTGTCAGCCAGCAACCACTTTACAAAATGGGAACCTCAGATGGAATCAGCCTATCATGTCAGCCTTGATGAGGTTGTACTAGTTGAAATGAGTCATGGCATGCCGGGATTGGTTACAAAGGATGGTATTTTCAGAGAGCCAGAGCAGGACAGTGTTATCAATCCCCAAACCGGACCGATATTTATCGATGGAATTGAACCAGGTGATGCACTTGCCATCGATATTCTGGAAATAATACCGGGAGATTGGGGCTATTGTAGCGGTAGGGTCTTTGAGTTGGGTAATGGATTTGCAGAATTTTCAGATTCACTGAAACTCCCACTTGAACCTATGCTTGGTTGCATAGGGGTGGCTCCTGATGAAGGTTTTGTCGATACAAGAGCACCACAAGATACAGGTGGTAACCTTGACTGCAAGGAAGTACGCGCAGGAAGTACAATAGTCTTCAAGTCAAGAGTAAAAGGGGCCCTTGTCGGCATGGGAGATACGCACGCGTTACAGGGAGACGGTGAGATAACTGGTCAGGGTATCGAAACGGATGCGGAAGCTATAGTGCGGTTCCGAAAACTACCCGGGTCTCTCTCAGACCGTCCTGTTATAATCAGAGCTGAAACATACTCAACACTTGGGGCTCATAAAGACCTCGAAGAAGCATCATGGCATGCCACCGAGGACATGATTAAACTTCTCCAAGAAAAGACTAATTACAATAAAAAAGAAGCCCGACTTCTTGTGGGGCTTTTAGGAAAGTTGAAAATAAACCAGATTGTAGATCCCACAAAAGGTGCAAGGATGGAGATGCCGACCTGGGTTTTCGGAATTTAAAACTGAATAATTATGATTAGCTGGACCTTTGTTTTATACCTCTTAATTTTCTTTTTATTCCCTTTCAACCCAGAGGGGGGGGACAACGAGCAGCTGGCATTCTGTGATTTCTCAAAACTGGAACCTGGCCGATTCGGGGATTTTGCCGCCAGGGGATTTCCCGAATATCACTATGTCCCGCGTAAATTCACTGATGGTTGGTCTATTGTAAATAACCGGGGACCTGAGGAATGGAAAGTTATTGAATCAGATGGGAAAAACACGCTCTGTTATCTTGGATATAATACTGATGTATGGACTCACGAATTTACCTATCCAATTCTTTGTTATGGAGACATTTTATGGAAAAATTATACGCTCGAAGTAAATCTTACACCCCTTGATCGAAGTGACCTGAATGGGATCATTTTCCGTTACAGGGATGGCCGGCATTATTACCTGTTTGGCCTGGATAAAGATGAAAGGGTAACACTGCGTTATCGTGATGGGGAGAAAGGATTCCGTAAGGATGGATGGCATGAATTGGCTACCGAACATTATCCTACTGTTCCTGATAATTCATATAAATTCCGCGTGGAGGTATCAGGCAATAACATCCGCTGCCTGATTGATGGAAAATTGATTTTCGATGTATCTGATGATCGCTATGCTGCTGGAAAAGTCGGACTTTTCGCTACAGCACCTATCACTTTTCATGAAGTAGCTGTATCGGCAACTCCGGAAGAAAAAAGGAGATATCTTGCCGAAAAGGAGAAAGATGAGGTAGAACTGGAATCCTTAAGATCTGATAATCCCAGGTGTGTGCTATGGAAAAAGATCAATACAAAGGGTTTTGGGGCAGCAAGGGCAATCAGATTGGGAGATTTAAATAACGATGGTCAGCTTGATTTTTTAATTGTGCAGAACATGCCGTTTTTTGGCAACAACTATAACCGGATCACCTGTCTGACAGCAATCGACCAGAATGGCAGCATACTCTGGCAGTTTGGGAAACCTGATCCGGAACATGCCTGGCTTTCCTATGATGTTGCAGCCCAGATCCATGATCTTGACGGCGACGGTAAGACTGAGGTAATCATGGCACAGGATAATTGGATCAAAGTTCTTGAAGGCCATAGCGGAAAGGAAAAAGCCCGATATCCCGTTCCCTCATCTGCCATTCTTCCCGGAGAAACCTCCTGGGAGGAGTATAAACACTATTACCGGAGGGACCTTCTCCCCTACCTGAATGTTGATTGTATATCATTCGCTGATTTACAAGGACGGGGATCAGCTCAGGATATCATCATCAAGGATCGTCATACCCGATTGTGGGCTTATACCAATACATTCGAGCCACTCTGGACTACCTCGGCAAACCTGGGGCATTTTCCTTTCTTTCATGACAGCAATAAGGACGGCAGGGAGGAAGTATATATTGGTTATTCGAAATTCGGCCCAACAGGGAAGCTGGTCTGGTCTCTCGATTCTTTACTTGGAGAACATGCCGATGGTATATACGTGGGAGATCTTACACAGACAGGCGAACCGGAAAGGGTGTTTGTAGGTGGCAGTGATGATGGTGTGCTAATGCTTGACGACAATGGAAAAATTCTGAAACACCACCGAGTGGGACATGCACAGACACCTAGTGTCGGGCAGTTCCGCCCGGATATACCAGGACTTGAATTCTGCAATATCAACTTCTGGGGAGAACCCGGACTGATTACACTTTACAATAGCTCGGGTGATGAGATCATCAATTTCGAGCTTTTCCATGCCGGTTCTCCGGTTCAGCCTGTAAACTGGAGGGGAGATGGAACAGAGTTTATTTTTCTATCACCAAATATTACCGAGGGAGGGCTGGTTGACGGATGGGGGCGACGCGTGGTTATGTTCCCGGACGATGGCCACCCCGATCTCTCATGGATAGCCCATGACTTGACCGGTGATACCCGTGACGAGCTGATCGTGTGGGACCTTGAATCAATATGGATTTACACACAGGACAAGCAGTATTCTGGAGATAAAATATATAAGCCAGAGCGACAACCGCTTTATAATGAATCAAACTATGCGACACAATACTCAAGACCTGGATGGGAATATTAATTATAATGACCTGATACATCAGGAAATGTTATATAAAGTCGGATTACCGGATTAATACTCTAAAAATAATTACTCCTTAATGCGCATTGATGTCGTGTAGCATCTGCATGGAATGCATTACTGTTTTGAAGATCTCATGGGTATATTCCTGAATGGCCTTGGGACTGCCAGGCATGGTATATACCAGGCTCTTGTCAATGACACCCGCAACACCCCGGCTAAGTAAGGCATTGGGCTTCTCCATACCATATTTTACACGAATCAATTCCATAATGCCTGGTATTTCCTTATCCAGCATAGGCTCGACCACATCAGGTGTGATATCCCTCGGCCCTATTCCAGTCCCTCCGGTTGTAAAAATGATATCAACTTTTGCATCCAACCCCTTTTGAATTTCCCTGGTAAGTGCAGATCCTTCATCAGGAATGATAATATTCTCTATATCATGTTTCCGGCTATTTTTCTCAAAAAACTCCCTGGTGAGATGATTGATCCTGGGGCCACTCCTGTCCTCATAAAAACCCTGGCTGGCCCGGTCGCTCAGTGTAATTATCTTAACTTTAAAGATCCTTGGAACATAGTTCAGAAAATCCCCCGGCTTTAATAATCCTTCTTTTTTTACTCTTAAGAAAATCCCCTCTTTAGGCATCACGCAATTCCCAACTTCTTTATATATGCTGCACCCTGCCCCATGGCACTTTTTCCCTATCTGGGTAACTTCCAGGGCTACTTCATCATTAATGAAATAATCAAAAACGCCACTTTTAAACACCTCCATCCCATTCGAGGTAATATTCTCTGCAAAATCACCAAAGGCATATTCCCTGGCCGAATCTTTAGAGAATTTCTCTATGCTTTCAACCCCCAGCATACTCACCTGCCTGTGCCAGGGTCCCCGGTGGGCATCATCGGCCACTCCAGTGCTGGTTAAACGTATCGATTGAACAGGTTTTTTAACAATCCCCTTTCTTTCTGAAATATTTACTGAATCAACTTTTATGCTGCTATTCATCGATATCTGCTTTTGTCTTTTCAATCAGCGTGATCTCTCCTAACTTCATCTCTTTGTCAACTGCCTTGCACATATCATATATCGTTAACAATGCCACACTTACTCCCGTAAGCGCTTCCATTTCAACGCCTGTCTGTCCCGTTGTTTTAACGGTTGACTCCACCAGAACACAATCCTTGTCAATTGATGCTTTCACATCTACTTTTGATAATAATAAAGGGTGACATAAGGGAATCAATGAAGAAGTATTCTTAGCCCCCTGAATTCCGGCAACCTCTGCAATACTAATTACATCTCCCTTTTTTATCATATTTGATTTTATAAGCTCAAGCGTTTCGGCATTGATAAATATTCTTCCTTCTGCCTTTGCGACCCTCATCTGCATAGGCTTATGTCCTACATCTACCATATTGGCCCTGCCTGTTTCATCAATATGACTAAGCTTCTTTTCTGACATGGTCATCCTCCGATATTATAAAAATTATTGATATTATTTAGCGACCCTCTTTCAGGCTTATTGCCCACGGCCAATCCAAGCGCTTCCCTGTACCCGTATTCCCGGATGTTATACCCCACTTCACTAAAAAGGCAAGGTTTGAGAAATCCATCAGGGGTCAGCCTCAAACGGTTACAGATATGACACTTCCCACCATCTCCTCCTTTAACAACAGAAAACACACCGGATTCAAGGTCCATCTCCTTTATGAATCTCACCTGCATACCATTCTTTTCCCCGAAATCTTTAACCTTCGCAGCATTCTCATCCAATCCCTTGTCCTTGATAACACAATTTATCTTCACTGGATTCAAACCAGCCTCCCGGGCAGCCTTTATCCCATCCAATACATTTTCAAGTTTCCCCACACGGGTGATATAATGAAAATTTCCCGCATCAAGGCTATCCAGACTGATGTTCACACGGTCCAGGCCGGCTTTTGCCAGGTCTCCTGCGTATCGGTTCAGCAATATCCCATTGGTCGTCATTCCGAGATCTTTTATGCCAGGGATGGAAGCCAACATCTCAACCAACTGGACAATGCCCTTTCTCATAAGCGGTTCCCCACCGGTTAAACGAACTTTATGGATGCCTGAATCCACAGCAACATTCACAAAGTCATAGATCTCTTTAAAAGACAAAATATCTTCAGCTGACATGAATTTGATGCCTTTCTCGGGCATACAATATCGACAGCGAAGATTACATCTGTCAGTAACCGAGATCCTCAAATAATTGATCTGTCGTCTATAAGGGTCTAACATATACGAGTTCTTTCTTTTTAATCAGACTTGTATTTTCTGGTATCTCCAGTATCCCATCTGCCCGGGAATATGATGCCAGGTGTCCTGATCCATGATATTCCAGTGGATAAGCCAGTCCGGATTCTATCTTAACCGGCACAAAAAAGCGCAATGGCAATGATTTAAGCATTAGTTCTTCTCCCAGCTCAATTTTTATCCGGCCATCCATACGGGATGCACCCATTAATTTTAACAAAAACGGTTTTATGATCACTTCAAATTGTACCAGGGTTGAAACAGGGTTACCGGGTAATCCAAAAACAAATTTTTGGTCCCGGACCGCAAAAAGCAAGGGTTTCCCCGGCCTGACTTTCATTTTATGAAGTTTAATGTCAAACCCAAGGTCAGATATTACTCCCGGAACAAAATCATAATCCCCCATAGAAACACCCCCGGAAACCAATAGTACATCCAGGTCATTCAGATTCGATTCAATGATACTTCGAAGGGATCCTTCATCATCTTCAACAATTCCCAGATCTATTGCCTCGATCCCAAAGGATTTAAGCTGAGACATAAGCTGTGGGCCATTACTATTTCTTATTCCTGAGGATGTGGGGATTTCTACAGCATTTACAAGTTCAGAACCGGTAGACAATACACCAACTTTTGGCTGGCAATAGACTTCCGGATCCACACATCCTACCATGGCCAGCAATCCAATATGTTGATTCCCCAACTTCGTGCCTTTTTCAATGAGCAAATCTCCCTTTGAGAGGTCCTCTCCCCTTCTCCTTATATTATTAACATTTCCGGCTACAGCAAATTCGACTTTGTAATCGGGCAAGGACTTTGAATCCTCCACCTTTACTACGCAATCAGCACCTCGGGGTATTTCTGCCCCGGTCATAATTTTTGAACAGGTACCTTCACTTATTTCCTTTAGAGGGGGTGACCCGGCCGGTATCTCCTCAATTACTTTCAATTTCTTATTCAGGTCCTCTCTCCTGCAGGCATATCCATCCATGGCGGAGCGATCGAATGGTGGCATATCTGCATCTGCATTAACTGCTGAAGCCAATATCCTGCCCATAGCACCATGCAGGTCTACACTTTCTTTGCCGCCTGTTTTGGCAAACGATAGAATCAGTTGATATGCTTCATCAAATCCTGTCATATTTTAATCGTTCAATTGCCAACTGCCCCCTTTAAAGCAGATATTTTTTATTAACAGATCGAATTTTCCGAATCTTGTTTCAACCTGTTCACCACCAGGCCTTCTCTTCTTCTTCCTGTCCTTATTTTGCGGATTCATTACAATAATCGAAAGTCCTGGATCTAACAATTCCTTAAGCCCTCCGGACTCAATAACAACCGGTTCATCATCACCGATCAATTCGGATAATTTCTTCCAGGCATCATTCAAATGCATATCATTTGTCTGGATATAAAAAACCGGATCAGCCCCGGCAGCCAGCATTTTAGAACTGTCTTTATCCCTGTCTTTTTTGTTTTCCCTGTACAGGGAATAGGCGCCTGGCTGTTCAAACAGGGCATTGAGATAATCCACCTTGTGAAAATGAGGTGATATTTTTACCGCTGTAAGGTTTTGGGTTCCTGCCAGCTTATGAATGATACCACAGGCCAGTGAAGTCTTACCCACATTTCTGCCAGTACCTGAGATGCTCAGTATATTGCTGTGACATGACTTCTGAATATTACCCATAGTATACCTTCAATAAAAATAAAACACGAATTGGAAGGTCGATCAAGATATACTACGTTGATATATCCTCCTTTCCAATTCGTTTCCTGCTAAAGCAGGATACTCGGGAGGCTGAACCGTTTCCAGATCAACCCATCGGCCAGAAATTCTTAGGTAAAGATCCCTTAGAAAAAATAGCTCGGAGATATAACCGGGACAAAGTTAAAAAAAAAAGCTTAGTGTGTTATATGATTTAAGTCATTAAATGAACAAGAAAAATCCCGCCTGACATTCTAGTGGTTCTTCAAGGCGGGATTTATTTTATAATGTATTCTTACAGGTCTAGCCGTTCAAGCGATCAAGCACTGCCATTACTTCTCTTACATGTCCTTCAGAAGTTTTAAGAAGTGCCATCTCATCATCGTTTAATTTAAGTTCAATGATCTCTTCGATTCCATTTTTACCAAGAATTACAGGAGTTCCAAGATAGCAGTTATCAATGCCAAATTCACCTTCCAGCTTGACACAAACAGGGAATACCCTTCTCT
>JAHEGY010000076.1 GCA_024644875.1 Cyclobacteriaceae bacterium | reverse complement strand
GAAGAATTGGAGCGTTATTTTGCCGTCTAGAAAATTGGATTTTTCAGGCCAAAATGAAATAAATCATCCATAAAAAAATTATCTTTATTATAAGATTTCAATTGACTTTTAGATTTAAAAATTATGGCTGAACCACAATGCGAAAACTGTAAATTAAGGGCGAAATATGATGCCAAACCAAAATCCTTATTAGGCAGGTTCTGGAAATGGCATATATCATTCTGCCCCGGATGGAAAGCATACATCCGGACTCAGACTGACGAGAAAAGGGCTAATTTATTTGAAAGATATGGAACAATAAAATACTAATCATGGAAAAATCAGATATTGCAATTGAAACATTTAACAATAATTTGAACTGCGCTCAATCAGTTATTGGAGCATATGCCGAGCAATATAACCTTGACAAAAACACTCTTTTTAAGCTTGCCTCCGCATTTGGAGGTGGCATGGGACATACCAATGGAGTTTGTGGTGCAATAAGTGGCGGGTTAATGGTGCTTGGATTAAAACACAACTCCATGCAATTTGATAAAGAGACAACGTATGCTCAAACACGGCATTTGATGGATGAGTTTATTAAAAGAAACGGAACCCGTGACTGTGAGAAATTGATTGGTGTGGATCTTATGACCGAAGAAGGTAAGAAAGAATTTAAAGAGAAAGGAATAAAGAAAAAGGTCTGTGAAAAATGTATTGCTGACGTAATTGAAATTGTTGAGAATGCATAAGTGGTGGATTACTCTTTCTGGCCAGACTCAAACATCCTTTGTTGGATCTCTTCAGGACTAAGGTGTTCAAATTTATTGGCGATCCACCACTGATTCTTCTGTTCATCCACTACGCCACATTCACGGAATCCATAAAACTGATCAACAGGTTTCATCAAAGATTTAGCTCCGTAATTAATTGCACGATTATAGACCTCATCCACATCATCTGTGAAAACATAATTTATACTCCGCTCCTGAGGAAGACCGGGACGTGTTTTGCCTATCATTATTGCAACCTCATAAAGCATTCCCACGACATGAACGATCGATCCGTCAGGTGTTCTCAGGGGTTCCCTGAATTTGACATTAAATACCTTAGTTAAAAAGTCTACCTGCTTCTCAACACTTTCAACCATCAAATATGGTGTAATCGAGCTGAATCCTTCCGGAGCTATTGATTTACCTGTGTCTGACATGATTATATTGGCGCCTCAACATATTTTAAAATTTCCCAATGTAGTATTACATTAGGTAGCCACCCCGGAATCAGCCCTGTGCTGGCGGCCCGGTTGATATATTCTTACTCCTTTCTATGGATTGCAAAGCAAGATAGTTGTCTCCAAATTTTCGCAGGTTCTCAATTTCAACATCAAATTGATCAAAATGCCTTTCTTCATCTTCAACCAAAGATTCAAACAATTTTTTTGATACTGAATCAGCATTCTCGGTACACTCATTTGCCCATAGATTATAATCTCTGGCACTTTCTTCTTCCATACTTCTGGCAAGTTCAATCATTTTGGGGACATCTCGTATAGTCTTGGTCTCTTCGGCTGCCTTCATAATCACATCACCACCTAAAAACAATATACGCTCGGCCAGGCGTTCTACATGTATCATTTCTTCAATGGCAGTTCTTTTGAATAAACTTGCAAGTAAATCATAACCAAGATCATCACAGTGAATGTGAAAATACATATATTGATGAACCGCATATAATTCATCTGCTGCTGCCTTATTTAATAATTCAATACTTTTTTCTTTCATAATTTATGTTGTCTATGTGTAAAACATTTATCACTTACCTTTTTTCCAATCATCAGAGGATGATACGTGCAATTTCCCATCGTTTTTATCAAGGATGAAATCAATAATGTATTGTTTTGAGCATCCCTGGAAACAGACATCACCCGTGCATTTAAAAATAATAGGATATGAATAGCCATAGGGTTTTCTAAATTTCACTTTATTATTATCCTTATCAAGAGGGAAACCCCACTCAAATTGTATAATGCCTTCTTTACATCCGTTTCCGGCAATTACAAAAATGTCATATTTATACTCGCCGGTTCCATCTTCTTTTAAAGACAGATAACCTGACTTCGCCCCCTTATACATTCCGAGGAACATTTCATCTGCCTCATTTGTTACCCGGATCTTTTCTCCATTGATCCAAAAATCCCTGGTTTTTTCCTTATCCCCTGAATCAATGTAACCCGGGGATCCCCCTAATTCAACAATTAGAATTAAGTAAATAAACAGCTGTAACATATCACAGAAATATTTCCTCTAATATCAAAATTTTATTCGAACTTGGCATTTAATTTCAGATTTTTTATTACCCGGAATCATATTAATTCCGTTGCCGATGTTTTCAGTATCCAGATAATAGAAAAGAGACGTTTTTATCCAAAAATCCAACATCCTGATCGGACTGTACTTGATCAGGACATATGCCCGATAGCCATGGCCATTATAAGTTGCCATATTATAGGAATACAATACATCATGTTCGTACAAATAATGTCGATTTACATATTCATCAGAATTAAAATATGCTAATCTTGTTTTTATCTGAAAGCTGGATTTAATAAACATTACATCCTGTGAAAAACTATAACCAAATGTCGTGATTTCATTGAATCCATACGCATTGCCCAATATTCTTGTTTGAAATGTCAGAGATTTACCAGCCTGAAATGATATCTTTAATTGACCATTTCTTTTAATCCCTTCCAATGTCTCATACAGAGCATTCTGCATTCCTGAATTATTCCGATACTTTGATTCTACCTTGTATGTCAGGTCAAAAATCAATGATGATTTTGGATCAAATCTTAATAAGATAAGGTATTCATTGCCGGTTGATGGAGTTGTCAGGTTATATCTAAGCCATTTTGATCTGAAAATATCGAAATATGCTCTCAATTCAAGATGAGCTATCGGCCTGATCTTAATTCCCCAATAAATCCCTTTTTCATTATTTGAGTTTGAATATTCTGAAAAAGTCTTACCATATTTGGTATAAAATCCGGGGCTGTAATATCTGATATGAAGTGTAGTCTCAAAATCAGGCAGGATGTTGGCTATGAGTCCCTGGACAAATCCAATCCTGTTCCCCGTAGACATGGCCGCTTCCCCGAATATATTGAGTTTCCCCCTGGATAGGTTGTAGTAGATTCCGCCAATATGATTTATACTACCAGAAAAATCATATTGATTATAATTTCGGATCCTTTTAAGAATGGGATATTTCCAGTAATTAAAGATGAATGATACACCGACATTCAAATTACCGGAGAGCAATGAAAGATTCGTAATAAGACCACTTGCATATTCTGCTAATTGTTGCTTTTTATTTATCTCAGATGGAGTCCGGTGATATCCTGTTTCTGTTACTCCCATAGCAAAATAATCACGCCTCGTAGAATTTGCTGAGTCGGCAAATATTGCCGCATCCTGTAGTTTTCTTGATCCAAAAGCGGTGAGCGTAAAATTGTTAATACCTAAAGTAAAGGAAAGCCCTCTGAAAAACCTTGACTCGGAAGCTCCCTGGTACGGGAAGGTCCCACTGTATCTGTTTCTTACAGATCCGACAGTTTCAGATCCCTTGTTCAAAAACCCCCGGCCAAAGATCAAACCCTCACCAAAATGCATTTGGAAATCACCGATAATAATCTCCTTTACAATACCCCGATTCAAAATACGGAAGTAGCCTGCATAATGATCGAATCCATAGAATTGAAATGCAGGATCAAAGAAAAACGGTTCCCCTGCATCTTTTTCGAATGTTATTCCGATATCAAAATCATTGGATTCATGTATCTCACATCTGCCATAGAAATAATTTGGTGATCCTGAGAAGTACTGTTTACCGGTCGGTGATAATATATTTCCCGGATTTATATACCCTGTTTGCCGATTTAATACCCTTCCATACCTTAGCATGATTGATTTTCCGGAAGTTTTCAGGATATTCCTCATCATGGAGATGGTATCACGTCTTATTAAGTTCCCGCTGATTTTAATAAACGGGATAAGCAGGTCGACTTTTGATGAATCTAATCCTTGAATTAAATATAATTCGTAGTGACTTAAAATATCACCATATTGGGCCCTGAAGCTTAAGATACATTCAACTTCATATTCAGACAGTAAAGGTATGGTCAGTAATTCGCTTCTGCTGGCACTATTGATAGGTATGGGGTGATCATATAAACTGATTAGTGTTTCATTAAGAACATCCAGGTCTGCCTCCTCATCAGCGACAGGAAGGATATAATCCAGGATCTTATCAAAGTCAGGTGAGTTATCCTGCGCATACAGGTCAATCACGGTGCAAACCATAAAAAAAAGTATTTTGATCTTCATGGATTGGAAAAATTTACTTTAACTGATAATTCGTTTGATAGCCCCAGAACAGGATGTATCATGACAGCATAATCCAACCTGAATTTTCCGGGTCTGAACCCAATTCCCATTGTCGACTGAAGCGTATTCATGTTAAATCCGGTTCTCAGGGGTACCTTACCTCCGATCATATATTCAAATCCAAGGGTCACAACAGATGTTGTACTGATTTTCCATTTGTATTCAATATTTGCCATCAGGTTCTCAGATGGCCGGTAAGACAATCCCGTTTTTAGTATCGTATTCAGAAACCCCGGGTAGCCGGGTTTTTGACCGTTTCCAAGTGGATGGAACAAGTATCCGCCAACGATAATTTTTCTGCCGACCTTGATTAGTCCCCCAAATTCAAAAGATACAGATCCGCCGGATCCATAATTTGGTATAAGGACTTGAATATAACCCAGTTGTATGCCCAAGCTAATAAACCGGATCTGGTGGCTGTAACCCAGGCTGATTTTTTGTTCGCTGAGGTCTCCACTACCAAATCTGTACACATTTACACACCCAACGCCTTTCAACAATCCAGCATTCAGCCCGGCCCCTATTTTCAGAAGTTCAGGGATCCCATAGAGAATAGATGAGGAGAAACAGGCAGAAATTCCTTTTTGACCAGCCAGTGCACCTATATTGTTAAATCCTGCATATGCGTCTGAAATAGTAATCGTAGTGCCTGACATACCCATTGACCTGGCGCCCAACTCAAAGTTGCCATTCTGGGATCTTGCCTTCAGGTAGGCAAAATGCGTACAGAATAGAATTCCGATAAGAAATTTCATAATTGCTGGCTGACTTTCTAAAAGTATGTATTTTATAAGATATGGATCAGGCTATAGATATGTGTGATAATACCTGAAACATTGGGTTGAATCCTGGTTTTTAATAAAGCTGGTTTCGAAAAGAAATTTATTAAAAAATTAAAAAAAAGTCAACTAAAACTAAGCTGGGAGAGTTGATTTTTTTATTCTTCCTCTACAATTTCATCTGATTTCAGTTGCTTCTCATAAAGTTCCTTATATACACCAGCTTTATCGATCAGGCTGTCATGATTGCCCTGTTCAATAATCCGGCCATTATCGAGAACAATAATTTGGTCCGCCAGTTTTGCAGATGAAACCCGATGGGAGATGATTATTGAAGTTCTCCCTTTCATAATATCCTGGAGATTATTTAATATGTTATTTTCAGTTTTTGTATCAACAGCAGACAGGCTGTCGTCGAGTATAAGGATCTTAGGATTCCTGACCAGTGCCCTGGCAATTGACAGTCTTTGTTTCTGACCGCCTGAAAGTGTGATTCCTCTTTCTCCTAAAACAGTATTGAACCCATCAGGCAGATCAATTATATTTTCATGGAGATCTGCATCAATTGCGGCCTGGATAATCCGTTCATCATCAAGATTTTCACTTCCAAAAGCAATGTTTCTATCAATTGAATCGCTGAACAAAAATACATCCTGAGGAACATATCCAATCTGGCTTCTGATATATTGAATGTTGAAATCACCGAGTTCTGTACCATCAATAAGAATTTTTCCACGTGATGGATCAAATAAACGGCATATCAGGTTAGCCATTGTACTTTTACCGGAACCGGTTGTTCCGATGATTGCCAGGGTCATCCCCTTTTTAACCTCAAAGGAAATATCTCTAAGTGCATTTATGCCAGAATCCTCATAGGTGAAATAAACATCTTTAAATGTAATATCACCCTGAATTTCTTTGGTCAGGTTTTCAAATGACTTTATCTGATTTTTTTCCTGTAAAAATTCATTTATCCTTTTCTGGGAGGCAGCGGCTCTCTGGACAATGCTGGTTATCCAACCCAGGGATGTAACCGGCCAGGTCAGCAAGTTTATGTAAATTATGAACTCCGCAATATTCCCAAAGCTAAGTGTGCCGTTAATAACTTCAGAACCACCTACAAATACGGTTATAATAATACTTAATCCTATCAAAAATAGAATCAGTGGAAAAAACGATGCATTTACTCTTGTCAGACGAAGTGATTTCAATTTGTATTCTTCACTTTTTTGGGAAAACCTCTCAGCGCTCTCCTGTTCTCTGGCAAAGGATTTTAATACCCTGATCCCTGAAAATGCTTCCTGGACGAAAGTAGACAATCCGGATAGACTTCTTTGTATCTCTTCTGACCTCCTGTTTATTTTATTATGAACATAATAAATACTAAATGAAAGGAAAGGCAATGGCATCAATGCAAACATCGTTAACTTGAAATTTATGGTAAACATGATTGGGATGAGCATTAAGAACAGGGTAAGGAGATTTAATCCGTACATGATGGCCGGACCAATATACATCCTTACTTTACTGACGTCTTCAGAAATTCTGGCAAGAAGGTCACCGGTATTGTTTCTTCTGTAGAAACTTAGTGGCAGGGACTGATATTGTTTGTATATTTCATTTTTCAGGTCATACTCTATATGTCTTGACACAACAATTATCGTTTGTCTGACGAGAAAGAGAAAGAAACCTCTTAATAATGCCATACCTAAAATTATCAGGCCATAAACGACTACGCTGCGTTTGATATTTTCATTATATTCTTCCTGAATCGTTTGACCCTCAAAAAGCTTAAATACATTAATATTATCAATTACCAGATCGAGTGCATATCTGACGTATTGGGCTGGAAGTATCTGAAAGATGTTAGAAATAATTATAAATAAAAGACCCAGCAGCAACAGATGCTTATATTTTAAAAAATATTTGTTGAGATGAGCAAGTTCCTTCACTGCTAATTAACTAGTTTTTCTGATTAAAGTTTGATTTATTAATTCGATTGATATAAAATTGAAAATGCGCTACTTTTGTGGTACTTTGGAATATCTTCAATTGAGACCAAATCAATTAAGGTTCTAAAATATTAAACTTTTAACCCAAAAATAAATGATAGACTTAAAACAAGAGGAAAAGGTTGGGTCATTATCCGTGTTCAGCAGTTTATCTGAGCATGGTCATGAACAGTTGGTTTATTGTTACGATGAATATACAGGTTTAAAGGCAATCATAGGTATACATAATACAGTTCTTGGCCCCTCATTGGGGGGAACTAGAATGTGGGATTACAAATCCGAAGAAGAAGCATTGATGGATGTCCTTCGCTTATCAAGGGGCATGACTTTCAAGGCTTCTATATCCGGTTTGAATTTAGGGGGAGGAAAAGCTGTGATCATCGGGGATGCACAAAAGCTAAAATCCGAAGCTTTATTAAGAAGATTCGGTCGGTTTGTTGAAAGCCTGAAAGGAAAATATATAACCGCGGAAGATGTAAATATGAGTCCCGAGGATATGGAGTATATCTCCATGGAAACAAAATATGTTACCGGTCTATCTGAAAAAATGGGAGGTGCGGGAGATCCCTCTCCCTTTACTGCATATGGTGTATATATGGGCATGAAGGCATGTGCCAAGGAAGCATATGGCAATGATAGCCTGGAGAATAGAAAAGTGGCTGTACAGGGTGTTGGTCATGTGGGTCATTACCTGGTAAAACACCTTATTGAAGAAGGAGCCAATGTGCTTGTATCTGATATTTATGAGGATAAAATTAAAGAAATAACCAAAGAGTTCAAGGTTACTGTGGTGGATGAGGATTCAATCTATACTGAAAAAACGGATATTTATGCTCCTTGTGCCCTGGGTGCAGCGGTTAACGATAAAACAATTGATTCACTTCAGTGCGACATTATAGCCGGTGCTGCAAATAACCAGCTTGAAGATGAACATAAACATGGCAATATTTTATTGAATAAAGGAATAATATATGCTCCGGACTTCATGATCAATGCAGGTGGCCTGATCAATGTCGGGCTTGATTATCTTGGCAATTACAGCCGGGATAGAGTATTTAAGAAAGTGGAGCGGATCTATAATACTGTTTTAGATATTATTCATAAATCCAGAGAGGAAAAGACTTCTTCACAGGAAGCAGCCATAAACATAGCTTCACAAAGGATCCTGGATGTCGGCAAGGTAAAAGCGCATCTGTAATATAGATAAATCAATATGTTAAACAGGCGAATTCTTAGATCAAAAGCATTGCAATGCTTGTATGCTTTTTATAAATCTAAAGAGGCAAATTACAATTTAGCCCTTGATTATATACGCGATAGATTCCTGCCTGATTTAACCTCGATGGAACCAATCGATAAATCTGAATTAAATTTAAAGAAAAGGGATTCCATTAAAACTTTCGAGCTGAATTTTAAACATGATTCATTTATTAAATTACAGGATAGCGAAGAGGATATTGAGGTGGCCGCTCATGATGCCTACATCGATTATGAGAAGCAGAACGAGGAAGACTATAAGCGATATAGAAGGAATATGCTGCAAGATGTAGAGCGGATCTTTGAACTTTATTTGTGGATATTAATGATACCGGAGGAACTGATCCGGATTATGGAAAATGATCCCTCGGGAAAACTCAGAATAAAGAATAAAAGGTTAATCGAGAATCCAATTATAGCGTTATTACGTAATAATAATATATTTCAAAAAGGCATTATTGATTATAAACTTTCCTGGACTAAGGAAACGGACTTATTATACAACTGGTTTAAAAATTCTGTAAATCAGGACGAAGATTACGAATCATATATAAAGGAGAAAAAAGAAAAAAAGGATAATTTTGCAACGGATAAAAAATTAATACTGCATCTTTATAAGAATCTTCTGTTTAAAAATGATGCTTTTCAGGAATTCATGGCTTCTGATGATTTGAACTGGAATGCAGACAGACACATAATCCGGAGCATGATTGGAAAGACTTTTAAAAATGTCGAGGCCGAAGATACAAATATTGAACTGGCGGTATTAAGCAATAACTGGGAAGAAGATCGTTCTTTTTTTGAGAAGTTATTTGAAATATCCGTTAGTAAGGATAAGGAATTTGATAAATTAATAGCTGAGAAATCAAAGAACTGGGATATTGAAAGGATGGCAATCATGGATAAGATTATTCTTAAAATGGCCATTGGAGAAATGATCTATTTCCCCAATATCCCCATAAAGGTTACTATAAATGAGTATATTGAATTATCAAAAAATTTCAGTACACCGAAAAGTAAAAAATTTGTAAATGGTATCCTTGATGTTCTGTCCGAGGAGTTGATGGAACAGGGTATCGTTAAAAAAAGTGGTAGAGGATTAATTGACAATAAATAAATTAGATATGAGTAATTCATCAAAATCATTACTGGCATTCTTGATTGGCGCTGCTGCAGGAGCGGTTATAGGTTTACTTTATGCCCCTGAAAAAGGAACTCATACAAGAGAAAAGTTATCATTCCTTCTGGACAAGTATAAAAAAGAACTGGAGGATTTGCTTCAGGAGTTGGTGAAGGCTAAATCAACCACCGATACTGTAGCAAAATCAGAAGGTCAGAAAGTCATTAAAAACGCTAAAGACAAAGCTGAAAAACTTCTTGAAGACGTAGATGACCTGATCGGTCAAATAAAAAGTAAAAACGATTAATTGACATGAGGTATTTGAAAATTTTACAATTCGCAGTAATTATCCTGATTCTGTATTCCTGTTCTTCAGATTCCAAGCTGGAAAGAAGAATTACGGCACTGGAAAGAAGGGTAGCCAATTTAGAATCAGGGAATACAGCCACAAAACAACCTGTTCGCAACAATGTTTCACTGGCATCAAATCCGGAAAAGATAAATGATAATACTCCAAAACCAGTTTTTTCTGCCGAAAGTACTGAATTTGATTTTGGAACCGTCAATGAAGGAGAAGTTGTTAACCATATATTCAAGTTTACAAATACCGGCCAATCACCACTGGTAATTGATAAAGCCACCGCTTCTTGTGGATGCACAGTTCCTGATTGGCCAAAACATCCTATCGGGGTAGGTGAAACTGGTGAGATAAAAGTAAAGTTCGATACGAAAGGGAAGCCCAATCAGCAGATAAAAACAATCTCTATTATGGCCAATACAGAACCTACCCTGACCCGTTTAAGAATAAAAGGATTTGTGACGCCGAAAAACCAGCAAACAGCCGGACCTGTTAAATAATTTATAAAATAAATAGATAAGTGATGTTAGATTTCATTTTATTGCAAGCACCATCAGGAGGTCAATCATTGTATGGGAACCTGCTTTTAATAGGTGGTATTGTCCTGATATTTTATTTCTTTATGATAAGGCCTCAGCAGAAAAAGCAAAAGGATCAGAAGAGATTTCTTGAGGAAGTTAAAAAAGGAGATAATATAGTGACCGTCGGAGGCATACATGGAAGGATTGCAGCTATGGATGGCGAGACTATTATTCTTGAAGTGGAAAAGGGTGGTAAAATTAAACTGGATAAATCTTCAATATCCCTGGAAGCCAGCAAAAGATATAAAAGCGGGAAATAATTTGAATAAATTGATTGGATAGTGTCAATAAAATATGGAGATGGCTTAAATCTATCATCAGACCGAGTAATAAGGATCTGAAGATAGTTATTCTATGTATTATTGGAGCTACTATTATTTGGTTTTTAAGTGCCCTCAACAAGAATTACACTACGATAATTAAGTGTCCTATTGAACTTTCCTATCCAAATGACAGTACTGTAGAAGTTATAAATCCACCAAGAAACGTCCAGGTAAATGTTTCCGGTGTCGGATGGGACCTTTTAAAAGAATCTTTATCATTCAGTCGGGATCCTCTGGTTATTTCTGTGGAAAACCCCATTGAAACTAAACGGATCGCAGGGTATACGATACAACCCTTATTATCGCAGTACTTGAGTTCTTTGAACCTGAATTTTGTAGTTACGGATACTATTTATTTTGACATTCAACGTCTACGGAAGAAAAAGTTGTTCGTATACGTCGACAGCAGCAAGATCAGCCTGCAAAGGTTTCATCAAATAATCAGTCCCCTCAATGTAAGTCCTGATTCAGTTACAATTACCGGGCATGAATCCTTGATCACAACACTAAGCGATACACTTTCTGTTCGATTGCCACAGGATGAAATAGACAGTGATTATTCTGAAAAAATATACATTGACAATTTTGATTTAAGTTTAGTGTCCTTCTCCCCATCAGAGATAGACATCAGTTTTAATGTTTCGGAATATGTGAATCATAGCACAGACCTCGAGGTCCAATTGGTTAATTTTCCCATGGATTCTTCGGCATATATTGAACCAGGAATTGTCCAATCTCGTTTTCTGATACAGGAAGAGATGCAGGATAATTTCCTAAAATCAAAATTTGTTATCATTGCAGATTTCAACAATGTCAACCCCCAGGATTCTACGGTCAATATTGAACTAATAGAATACCCTGATTATGTACAGGACATTAAACTGGACACTACCCTATTTAAAGTCAGATATAGGTAGCAATATGTCTATAAAAGTAGGAATAACAGGGGGTATAGGTGCAGGCAAAAGCCTGATAGCCAATATATTCAGAACATTTGGGATACCTGTATATAATTCTGATGCAGAAGCTAAACGGTTAATGAACGAAGATCCTTACCTAAAAGAGCAGATCATTGATCTCTTTGGCCAGGAAGCTTATACCAATAACATTTTGAACAGGAATTATCTCAACGAAGTTGTATTTAAGAACCATGAAAACCTGAGCAGGATGAATAAACTGGTTCATCCAGCTGTAATCAAGGATTATAATTCCTGGTTGACTAAATACAAAGGAAAATCAATGACCATAAAAGAAGCCGCATTGCTTTTTGAATCAAATTCCTACAAAGACCTTGACTATACTATTCTGGTATCTGCACCAAAATCAATTCGTATAGGACGGGTGTTGCTCCGTGATACAAACCGAACCAAAGAAGACATTGAAAATATTATTGAAAAGCAGATGAGTGAATCGCGCAAGAAGGGATTATCAGATTTCATTATTATTAATGATGGAGAAAGGATGGTTATTCCGCAGGTTCTTGAAATCTATGAATCACTAATACATAATCAATGACTGGCTATTACGCCTTTAAGCATGTAAATAATCTTGTATCAACCTTTTTACCCCTCAGTTTTAATCTCCCGATCTCTTTGAATTCCCATCCGTTTAATGAAGTGATTTTTTCCTTCAGATCGTTTGAGAATAAGAGCTTTACCCCGTAATGATTACATTGACCTTCTATCCTACTGCTTGTGTTCAAGACATCACCTGTATACACAATCTCCCTTTTAAAGCTGCCCACCATCCCCGTAATCACCTTCCCACAGTGAATTCCGGCTTTAAATCCGGGAACTAACTGATATTTTTTCATGTACTTCCCCTCAAGACTTTTGATGGTATCAGCAATGCTGAAGAAACAATTCAGGCAATTACCGTTTTCAATACCCTTATCAATTGGCCATGAAATTACTACTTCATCGCCCACATACTGGTAAATTTCACCATGATGAGCAAAGATTGATGCTTCGAGATCTTCGAAGAAATCATTCAACAACTCAAAGTATTTTAAATGTCCGAGCTTTTCAGCGATTGCGGTTGCGGAAACAATGTCAAGGAACATAAATACCCGTTCAACTTCCTTCATCTCAATTTTATTCTCCGGAATAATTGTCGAGGAAGTATTTTGAGGTTTTATGGCGGGGGTGGGTTTCGGACCCATTCTAAATGTGGATAATACTATGCTGATAAACTTTGTATTATCCCAGGGTTTTACAATGAAATCATCAGCTCCTTCTTTTATGGTCCTGATAGCCATATCCAGATCACTGTAAGCAGTCATCATGATAATCCTTGTTGAAGGAGCTTCTTTTTTAAATGTTTGCAAAAGATTCATACCTTCCTCTCCTGTTGTAGCGCCAATAGTATAATTCATGTCAAGAAGTGCTACATCAATACTATTTGATTTTAGATTATCATTTAGTAATTCAGGGTCGTCAAGGGTAATAACTTCGGTAAATTGTTGACTCAACAGGTACTTCGATACCATCAATACGCTCTCATCATCATCAACAATTAAGATCTTTCCTTTCTCTTTATTCATCGGGCATAATTGGTTGATCGACTCTTGGAAACTGATGTTACAAGTATAGTTTTTTTTATTAAAATAAATCACCAATGATGCGTATATTCTGCAGGATTTTTAAATATTTCTAAGATTTAATGAAGATTTTAATAAAGTCCTCTGTTGATCTTTCCCGGGTTCACAGATATAATATTTTGGCAAGGTATATTTAGAGGGGCACTTAATGTCGTTGACCTGTAAACAATGTTACATAGGATGCTTTCCCTCGAAGACTTATCTCTCCGATCTCAACAAATTTAAACTGATTGTCATTCGGCAATTTGTTCATGAGATCTTTCGACAATAAAAGGTTCACATTATGCTGATTACATTGCCCTTCAATTCTACTGGTTGTGTTCAAAACATCTCCAGTATAGATAATTTCTTTCTTTATGGTTCCAATGGTCCCTGTAGATACTTTCCCGAAATGCATCCCGGCTTTAAAAGCTGGAACCATTTCATACTTCTCAAGATATTTGAAAGAAAGATCGTCGATGGTCTCAAGAATATCGAAAAAGCAATGCAGGCAATTTGCCTTATTGATGCCTTCTTCAAGCGCCCATGATACTACTACTTCGTCGCCAACATATTGATAAATTTCACCCTGATGGGCTTCGATAGGGATGGCCAGATCGTTAAAGAAGTCATTGAGTAATTCAAAATATTTAACATGCCCCAGATTTTCAGCAATAGAAGTAGATGAAGTAATATCGAGGAACATAAATACCCGCTCTACCTCGGACATCTCCTGATTTTCATCTTCCGCTGCAGGCGCTGTAGTCAGCTGAATATTAGGTTGATTACCTGGAGATTTCTTAAATGCAGATGTGACAATGGTCACCATTTTCGTATTATCCCATGGTTTGACGATAAAATCAACGGCCCCCTCTTTTATGGCCTTAATGGCCAGATCTATGTCTCCATATGCGGTCATCATTACAACCCTGGTTTTCGGAGTGTTAACTGTCAGGTATTTTAAAAGGTCAAATCCTTCCTTTCCGGTAGTGGCTCCGGCAGTGTAATTCATATCCAGAAGGGCCACGTCAATAGTATATTTATCAAGAATTTCCTCGATATTATCAGGCGTACTCGTGGTAACAACTTTCGCAAAATGACGTTTCAGAAGAAACTTTGCAGCAAGCAAAACATCTTCATCATCATCAACGATTAAAACAATTCCATTCTCTACACCCATTTGATTAAAACTCTATGTGGTTTCTCTGGATTTTACGAATTCCTAAAAATAATATATAATGTAGTAAAAAACTTTTATTTCTTAATTTTTAAAATAAAAATGATGCCTGTTTTTGAGAGATGAAATTACCAAGGCTTCAGGCATCCGGGTGTTGCGAATTGAACTTTATCAATGTAAGAGTCTTTGGGGTGGAAGATGGGATTCGAACCCACGACCTCCTGAACCACAATCAGGCGTTCTAACCAACTGAACTACAACCACCATGTATACTCAAATCAGATAATGTATCTGATTGGGATTGCAAAAATACTGTCTTTGATAAGACAATACAAATCAAACTTTAAATTTTATCTGTTGAACAAGAGTCTTTCACCATTCTCGGATTCAACTATCTTTCCCTGATCATATACGATCTTTCCAGATACTATGGTACTCTCGACACTGGACCTGAATTTATATCCCAAAAATGGTGACCACCCGCACTTTGAAATAATGTTTTCTTCCGTAACATTAATTGATCTGTCCAGATCAGCAATTACCACATCAGCGTAGTATCCTTCCTCCAAAAATCCACGACGGTCGATCTTATACCTAAGAGCTGGATTATGAGCCATTTTCTGTATAATGATTTCTAGATCAAATACGCCCTTATGATACAAATCCAGCATGGCTAACAGGCTATGCTGTATTAAAGGACCACCAGAAGGTGCTTTAAAGTATGTATTGTGCTTCTCATCCAACGTATGGGGTGCATGATCAGTGGCAATTATATCTATCCGGTCCTCGTTTATTGCTCGTCTTATAGCATTTCTGTCCTCTTCTTGCTTAATGGCCGGATTCCATTTGATCAATGTTCCCATTTCATCATAATCTCTTTTGTGAAACCAAAGATGATGAATACAGGCCTCTGCCGTTATGTGTTTATCCTCTATCCGGCCCGGGTCGAACAGGGATAACTCCTTTTCAGTAGATATATGTAATACATGCAGGTTGGAACCATACTTTCTAGCAAGAGAAACTGCGAAAGATGATGATTTGAAACATGCCTCTTCACTGCGTATGTCCGGATGACATCTTATTGGAACATTTTCACCATATGTTGCCTTGTGATCTTTAATATTCTCTTCTATGATCTCTTCATCTTCGCAATGCGTAGCAATCAACATAGGTGACTCTCTGAAGATAGATTCAAGAGAGGGAATATGGTCAACTAACATATTCCCTGTCGAAGAACCCATAAAGATCTTCACTCCGCAAACCCTGGACTGATCTGTCCGGAGTATTTCTTCCAGGTTATCATTGGTGGCACCGATATAAAATGAATAGTTAGCCAATGAGTTTCTTGATGCGATTGAATATTTCTCTTCGAGGATTTCCTGGGTGGTTGCGTTTGGAATTGTATTTGGCATTTCCATGTAGGATGTTATCCCCCCGGCTACTGCCGCCCTGGATTCGTGATAGATATCCGCTTTATGTGTTAGTCCGGGCTCCCTGAAATGAACCTGGTCATCTATGATACCAGGAAAAACATATTTCCCGGAAGCATCGATTATCTCCGCTTCAGGAACCGTAATATTTTTATCTATCCGTTCAATAAAGGGACCATTAATCAGCAGATCAGAATTTACAATCTTACCCCTATTTACAAGAGTTCCATTTATTATCAATATCTTTTTCATTCATAAAAAATTGTTGCTCAGCCTTCATCCTGAACTATATTCTTATCATACAATTGTTGATCTATTGACCTGAAATTAGCAACATTATTATACAAATTGGAGAAATCATAGATTAAATAATAATCATTCTTAATTTTACAGTCTAAAGTCTTCAAAATGAAGGAGGGATCAAAAAGCTTCGAGGATCTTAAACTTACACGGCAGATTTTAAATGCGGTGGCTGATATGGGATTTGAATATCCAAGTCCGGTTCAGCAAAAAGTGATACCCAAAGTTCTGGCAGGTCATGATCTCTTTGGAATCGCCCCGACCGGTACCGGAAAGACCGCTGCTTTCATTATCCCTCTAATTATGAAGTTAAAATTCGCAGAGGGAGTGCATCCAAGGGCTCTTATTCTGGCTCCTACAAGAGAACTGGCCATACAAATCGATCACGATATATCAAAAATGTCTGCTTATTACGACCTGAGACACGTTTGCATATACGGAGGAACAGGAATTAAAACTCAATCCGACAAGATCATTGAAGGGGTGGATATAATTACGGCCACTCCGGGCCGATTTCTGGACCTTTATCAGAGAGAATATCTGTATCCAAGGTTGATTAAAACAATGATCCTGGATGAAGCGGATAAAATGATGGATATGGGATTTAAGAAACAGATTAACAGGATTCTTGAAATTATCCCTCCAAAAAAAAGGCAAAATCTTTTATTCTCAGCTACTTTACCTCCCGAGGTTGAGGAATTGTCTTATGATTTTTTGGAATTTCCGGTTAAGGTGGAAATAGAACCCCAGGGCACTACGGCTTCAACTATTGATCAATGCTATTATAAAACACCTAATCTAAAGACTAAAATAAACCTGCTGGAATATTTACTCCAGAATTCAGACCGTTTTAAAAGGGTAATAATTTTTACTAAAACAAAAGAAACAGCAAACAACATCTATAAATATATTCAACGAAAAGTTGAAGCAAATTCAAGAGTCATTCATGCCAATAAAAGTCAAAATTCCCGGTTAAATGCAATTAATGCCTTTAAAGAAGGGGATGTTAGAATACTGGTCTCTACAGATGTCTCAGCCAGGGGAATTGATATTTCTGAGATTTCTCACGTAATTAACTTTGATGTTCCACTGATTTATGAAGATTATATACATCGGATAGGCCGGACTGGTAGGGCCAACAGGAAAGGAGAATCCATAACATTTGTCACAGATCCGGATTCTCACCATCTCCAGGAGATAGAAAAAATTATACGTCAGAAGATTCCTGAAAAGCCATTTCCTGAGGGCGTTAAAGTTGAAGCCACCGAGAAATGGGAAAAAAGTCTGACAGATAGGGAGTTAGACAAAATTAAACGGAAACTAAATCCGGATTTCAAGGGAGCTTTTCATCGAAAGAAGCGCAAAATCGACAAAAAAAGGAAACTGAGATAATTGACACCATTACCTCTAAAGCTGAAAAAAAACTCCCATATTTTATAACATTTTAATTTAATATTCGTACATTTGATTAGATCTTTCTCTTATCATAGCTGGTTGAATTTTGAAGCCGGGCCCTCCCTAAAATCCCGGCTTCTTCTTATATATCTACTTGAGTTCCCTTTCCATATTTGCTACCTCCCAAGCTGTATAAAAGATAAGCTTTGTTATAGTTACCATTCTATCGAACAAAATTTTATCAACCACATCGGTGGGTTTATGATAATCATCATGAACACCCGTAAAATAAAAAATTACAGGAATCCCATTTTTAGCGAAACTATATTGATCGGATCTGTAATAGAATCTTTCCGGATGATCATCAGCATTATAAGTATAATCCAATATCAATCCAACGTGTTCCTTATTGGCATTCTCAGAAATAGTGTGTAATTCCTGTGATATCTTGTCAGAACCTATCAGATAAACATACCCTGGATCATCAACATATTTATTGTCTATCCTGCCTATCATATCAATATTAAAATCAGCTATGGATTTATTCAGCGGGAAAACCGGATCATTGACATAATAAGATGATCCCAGAAGACCTTTTTCTTCACCGGTCAATAAAGCAAACAGCACGCTTCTTTTTGGACCTATGCCTAATTCATGAGCCAGGGTAAATGCTTCCGCGAGTTCAAGAATGGCTACCGTCCCCGAACCATTATCATCTGCACCATTGTATATCTCCCCGTTTCTCATGCCAACATGGTCATAGTGGGCAGTAAGCAATACCACCTCTTCCGGATTCTGCAATCCTTCCACAAATCCAATCACATTTTGAGTCTGAATATTCTCCTGTGTAGCTTCAACTTCAGCAATTGCTTCAACTTCAGGAATTTTATTTATCGATTTGTATTTACCTTTTTCTGCTTTCTTCAATGTGGATTTTAATTTCTTCATGGACGTATCTAAGATCCTTTCAGCTGTCCCGGGTGTGATTAAAAATAATTCTGTTTTATTACTGGAAGAATTATCCCTTGATTCGAATCGAATTCCTCTTCTGATATTATTGTAAAAAGGAACGATCTTTTTCATATTTTCATCTGAATCACCATAGACTATGAAAACATACGGTATTCCATTAGCTTCAGCTCTGGATACCATATCATCCCAATTACCATTATTCTCCGGTAATAGAACCACAATTCCTTTATTCCCCATATCCATTTGCATGTAATCCTCTTCCCGGCCATACCCGGCGAATTTCAATCTTATGTTTTCCCTGTATGATTCAGGAGCATCACCGATGTAAACAATATCTTCCCTGTCTATAAAGGTAAATCCTCCGACGGTTAGGGTCACTTCCCCCCATTTTCCTTTGATAAGTTTAAACGATTGAAAATATGGATCCTCTGTTCCTTCATCTATTGGATTCAAACCAATATCCTTAAATTGATCTTGAAGATATTCGGCTGCTTTTTGTGAACCCGGTTGTCCGGTTTCTCTGCCTTCAAGCGAATCGTGGGCTATAATTTCCAGGTGTCTGATCAAATCATTTTCGGTAATGCTGCCAATAACAGTATCAACATTGCTTATTTCCTGGGCTTCAGCAAAATAAACTACTAAAAAAAATAAATAAACAACATGAATATTCTTAAGGGTAACAGATATTTTAAACTTTCGAAATAACATTTTTTTTATGCATTATATTTTACCTTTGCACACAGTTTGAGAATGCTTTTTGTATTAAAATCTCGTCGGTAAAGTTATGAATTTAAATTTGATAAATTTCAGCAAATTTGAAAGCAGGCATATAGGACCTTCTAAAGATCAAATTGACAAAATGTTGAAAGTGATAGGTGTGACTGATTTGGAGAAACTTATAGACGAAACACTTCCCGAAGCCATCAAAATCAATAAACCCTTAAACCTTCCGCATCCATTAACAGAATCTGAATTTATTGCCAGTTTCAGAAAGAAAGCTAAAAAAAACAAGGTTTTCAAATCTCTTATTGGAATGGGATATTACAATTCCCACACTCCTGCTATCATTCAGAGAAATATCCTTGAAAACCCTGGCTGGTATACTGCCTATACACCCTATCAAGCTGAGATATCACAGGGAAGGCTGGAAGCATTAATAAATTTCCAGACCATGGTTACAGATCTTACAGGAATGGAAATTGCTAATGCCTCTCTTCTGGATGAAGGGACCGCCGCTGCGGAAGCAATGGCTATGCTTTATTCTCTGAGAAAAAGAGATAAAAAAGAATCCAAAACATTTCTGGTTGATTCAAACACATTTCCGCAAACTATCGATATCCTGAAAACAAGGGCAATACCTCTGGGAATCAAATTAGAGATAAGAACGATCTCCCCCGATGATCTTGACAATGAAAATATATATGGCATTCTTCTTCAATATCCTGACTCTAATGGTCAAATTACAGATCATAGACAGATAATTCAAAAGGCTGCGGAAAATCAAATATTTGTTGCAGTAGCTGCAGATCTTTTGAGCCTTACTTTGCTGACCCCACCTGGTGAACTGGGTGTGGATGTTGTTGTGGGAACTTCTCAGCGATTTGGAATTCCACTGGGTTATGGAGGGCCGCATGCTGCCTATTTTGCCACAAAAGACGAATATAAAAGACAGTTGCCAGGTAGAATCATAGGCGTTTCTGTAGATACAAAGGGCAACAAGGCTTATCGAATGGCATTGCAAACACGTGAACAGCATATTAAACGAGAGCGTGCCACTTCAAATATTTGTACTGCCCAGGTACTTTTAGCTGTCATGGCAAGCATGTATGGGGTATATCACGGACCTGAGGGCTTAACAGCTATCAGCAGGAGGATTCACAAGCTTGCGGTTTTGCTTGAAAAACTACTTGTAGATTCAGAATATACTCAACTGAATGGCCATTATTTTGACACCTTGAAGATTGAAGTCAGGCCTGAGGAAAAGGCGAAAATTAAGGAATTATCAGAAAAAGCCCTGTTCAATTTCAGATATTTCACCGATAATCATATTGGCATTTCCATAGATGAGACCACAAGCGTGGAGGATATCATATTGATCGCAAATATATTTGCTGAAATCAGGTCAGAAGGAAGAACTTCTATATCTTCATCGAAAGTAATAGATAATCTTGAATCCAGGATCCCTGCTTCTTTAGAAAGGGCAAGCGCTTTTATGCAACATCCGGTATTTCATGAGTACCATTCAGAACATGAAATGCTACGATACTTGAAGAGGCTGGAGAACAAAGACCTTTCTCTGGCGCATTCTATGATTTCATTGGGATCATGCACAATGAAGTTAAATGCTACCACTGAAATGCTCCCTGTATCCTGGCCGGAATTGTCAAATATTCATCCATTTGTTCCGGAAGAACAGGTTAAGGGATATCATGAAATAATTTCCGATCTGGAAACATGGCTGTCTGAGATAACTGGTTTCTCTGCAACCTCCTTACAACCCAACAGTGGAGCACAGGGAGAATTCTCGGGGTTAATGGTAATTAGAGCCTATCACGAATCAAACGGGCAAAAACACCGAAATGTGACCCTGATCCCTTCATCAGCACATGGTACAAATCCTGCAAGTGCTGTTATGGCAGGGACGCGGGTGGTTATTGTAAATTGTGATGAATCCGGAAATATTGACCTGGAGGATCTTTCAAATAAGGCAGAAAAATATAAAGATGAGCTTTTTGCACTGATGGTAACTTATCCATCAACCCATGGGGTATTTGAGGAAAAGATAATTGAGATCTGTGAATTGATTCACAAATTCGGAGGGCAGGTCTATATGGATGGCGCCAATATGAATGCACAGGTTGGATTGACAAATCCGGCTATTATCGGGGCTGATGTTTGCCACCTTAATCTGCATAAAACATTTTGCATACCTCATGGAGGTGGGGGTCCCGGTGTTGGACCCATTTGTGTGGCCTCTCACTTAGAGCCTTTCCTCCCTGGAAATCCTGTAATAGAAACCGGGGGAGAAAAAGCGATCACAGCTATTTCTTCAGCACCATGGGGTAGTGCCAGCATTTTAGGTATATCCTATGCTTACATTGAATTAATGGGCCCAGAAGGACTGACAAATGCAACTAAAATTGCGATCCTGAATGCGAATTATATAAAAAGCAGGCTGGAAGGACATTACAAGATCCTTTATTCCGGAAAAAATGGACGTTGTGCGCATGAAATGATCCTTGACTGCCGTGAATTTAAAAAAGCAAATATTGAGGTGGAGGACATTGCCAAAAGACTTATGGATTATGGATTTCATGCTCCAACTGTTTCTTTTCCGGTAGCAGGAACATTGATGGTCGAACCTACGGAAAGCGAGACTCTGTATGAACTCGACAGGTTCTGTGATGCCCTGATCAATATCAGAAAAGAGATTAAAGAAATTGAAAACGGAGAGACGGATCCTGAAATAAATGTTTTAAAGAATGCACCTCATACACAAACAGTTGCCCTCTCAGATCATTGGGATTACCCTTATCCAAGGTCAAAGGCCATATATCCCCTTGATTATCTTAGGGAAAATAAATTCTGGCCTGCAGTAAGCCGTATAGACAGTGCCTATGGGGACAGGAATCTTTTCTGTACGTGTATTCCTACAGAAGAATATGAGGAACAGCCTGCATCAATGATCTGATTCAACACCTGCAAAATATAGTTTTGAGAATAGGTTAGGAATTAGTTTTGGGTAGTAAAAGCGGGCTAATCAAACCAGATCTCGTGTTCTTTTGAATCATATCTGGGTTTTCGAAGGGGTTCTGGTTTCTTCTTCTGGTCCATCGGTCTTTTCCACAGGGAGGCCCACCAATGTTCAAACCGGCTCTCCTGATCCATACCATCAAATTTTCTATGCTTCGTTGATAAACGTTTATAGTGAATGCGCTCAAATAGCCTTCTTTGAACTTTAAAATCTCCGGTAAATGCATATATTTCACTTGAAGCTTTCTTCAGGTTGGCATCCCGCTTTCGTTCAGATATATATTTCAAATCTCCAGAATAACTCATTGCTTCATTCGATTTTTGCCTTAGTTCGGACTCCCTGGCAGACTTGCTTTTGTATTTAAACAAGCCCACATTCAACATTTCGATTGATTTCCTGATATATTGAGATTCCTTGTCCTGAATGCTTTGCCCTTTATACAATCCCTGGTTCATCATTTCAACTGACTTACCCATATAGATATCCTCTTTGCTGATATCTCCTCTGACTTTGTAGAGTCCTACGTTGGATGCCTCAATTGATTTCCTGATATACATAGCTTCCTTCTTACGACTAGAATTCCTAATGTTTAGTCCGGCACTTTGCATTTCTACTGATTTTGCCATATACAGGTCATCCTTCTGCAATTTGTTTAAATTTAAATTACCCTGATATTGAGATTGCGCCATGGAATTGGATTGCATGAGTTGTTTCCTGTCGCGTAAGGATTTATTCTTAATCGTTAAACCTTGTTGTTGTGCTTCTATCGATTTAGCCATATACATGTCATCGCGTTTCCTGGCATTAAATTTTAAATTGCCCTGGAACTGGGATTGCGCCATGGAATTGGATTGCATGAGTTGTTTCCTGTCGCGTAAGGACTTATTCTTGATCG
>JAHEGY010000164.1 GCA_024644875.1 Cyclobacteriaceae bacterium | reverse complement strand
ATAAAACCATATATACTGGAGAGATAAGTTACGATGCCGGGACTTCTCCATCAATCATAAATAAAAAGCTAATTATTGACAATAAGGATGTTGTCGTTGATGGAATAAAATATGAAGACATACTGGAACCACAGGATTTCAGACAACCGGCTGAAAATGAACTGATTTGGTCCCAATATGGCAAAACTTCAAAGGGTGTATTCAGCAGCGAAGTTATGGGATATAATTTAAAAACTGCGGCGATTGTCAATTATTCAAACGCGCCGGAACAATATGATGAACCGGAAGGCATTTTTCCTTATGATGGATACACCTTAATTGAATCTGATAAACACAATCCTAATGGAACTGCCTATATCGACATTTATAAATTCTCTCTGAATCCAAATGATCCAGTATATGAAAGACTAACCTATTTTAGTGATGTTAAAGGTTTCAGATCCTCAAATCCGGTCGTTAGTGATGATGGTAATAAGATTGCCTTTCAAGCATCTATTGCCGGTTCTGCTGCTGGAGCAGGATGTGGATTATACATCTTTGATCTGGAAAAATATCCATAAATCCGGTGTAATATTATTAGGCCCAAATGATTAGAACCTGATCATGATTTTGTAATTTGGTAATCATTTTTTAATATAAATCATAAAATTTAAATCCATTCAAAATGAAAAAGATCCCTATAGTAATTCTGTCTTTATTATTTATTCTAGGCTGTAAAGCACTCCAATCCGATAAGCAGGAACTAAATTCTGATGATCAACCTTCCGATATTAAAGTTCCGGTTTACGCCTGGTTGGGCGGTCCGGGGTCTGATACAGACCAGGAAATTAAGGAATATTTCATGGATCTTAAGGAAAAGGGCATTATTGGTCTCATGTACAATGGAGGCCATGATCCGGAAACATACAAACGTGTTGGTGGGATCGCGAAGGAAGCAGGCTTGGAATTTCATACATGGATACCGACCATGCTACAACGCGACAATCCAAAGTTAAAACCGGAATGGTATGCGATCAATGGGAAAGGCGAATCTGCCTTCGATAAGCCAGCCTATGTAGATTATTATAAGTTTCTCTGTCCAAACCGGCAAGAAGTATATGATTTTCTGGCTAATTTATACGGAGGGATTGCTGACTTGCCTGTCGTAGATGGCATCCACCTCGACTATATCCGGTTTCCGGATGTAATTCTTGCAGAAGGTTTATGGGAAAAATATGGATTAGTCATGAACAGAGAATATCCCGAGTATGACTATTGTTATTGTGATCTTTGTGTGAATGGATTCAAAGAAAAATCAGGCATCGATATCAAATCAGTAAATGATCCGTCACAGGTTCAGGAGTGGAAACAATATCGTTATGGCCTGATCACCAGCATAGTTAACCGTCTGGCTGTTATGGTTCATGGTAAGGGTAAAGAGATCAATGCTGCAGTTTTTCCGGGACCTAATTCCATTGCCAAAAAGATTGTGCGCCAGGAATGGGACAAATGGAACCTGGATGCATTTTATCCAATGAATTATAATGATTTCTATTTAAAAGGGACTAAGTGGATCGGTGAAGTAAGTAAAGAAGGTGTGTCTGCCCTTAACAACAGGAAACCCTTATACAGCGGATTATTTATCTGTCCAAGGCCGGATAAAAAAACAGATGAACCGGATCCGGAAAATCACGGTCTTATTCCGGAGGAAATTGAAGATGCGGTGCGGGAATCCATGGTAAACGGTGCAACAGGAATATGTCTTTTTACCCCGGGAAGAATGACAAAAGAGCATTGGGAGGCTTTCGCTATTGCTATCAGGAAAGAATATAAGGAGACAAATAAATAAGTGCTAATTTCCCTGGAGGAATACATGTTTTAGAAATGGAATAGTATGATTCAGAAGACTTTTCAGTCTTTGTTTCTGGGAGTATAGGTAAGGATTATTCCTTCTTCTCCAACAATCCATCCTGTATTATTACTGATCATATGTATGGCATTTAGGTCATTGATTAATCCTGTGCTTTCTTTAAGCCAGGTATTCCCGCCATCTTCCGTTTTGTATACTGTGCCAGCCGGGCCAACAACCCAGCCAAAATCCTCATCCAGAAAAAATATGTCATTCCAGACAAATCCCAGAGGTTCATTCTCTATCCTCATGGAAACCCATTTCATCTCTGCATTACCATCAAATTCTAAAATTGTATTTCTTGAGCCACATGCCCATCCCTTGGATGCATCAATAAAATGAATAGATGTCAGGTCGATTTCCGAAATTACATAACTTAAATCCCAGTTAATTCCCCCATCCGTTGATCTTATAATATTGCCTTGTTCACTGACTGCATACCCCTCGTTTTCATCAACAAAATGAATGTCAGTTATAGAAAAATCAAAATCAGTTGAAGATTCAATCCAATTCTGCCCACCATTGTCGGAATATAGAAGCTGCCCGTTATCACCTCCAGACCAAACCAGACTTTCATTCAAACAAAAAATTGCGTTTAGCGGATAGTCTGATAACTTCTGAGACTCCGGATAGGATCCTCCGTTTGAGGATAAATAAATGTTTCCATTTAATGTGTTTCCATTCATATCTCCTGAAATCCAGCCAACGTTCTCATTGACCATTGTAACGCTTCTGAAATTTCCATCGAAACTATTTACCGGTGCTTGCGGCCAGGTATTCCCCCCCATAGTCGTTGATAAAAGAGTATTTTCATCACCGACGATCCACCCCTTCATATTATCGATAAAGTATACATCTGTGAGATTTACAAAAGCTTCAGTATACTGAAAGGTCCAATCAAAAGGATTATTTTCCGGAGTAATAATTTGAATATTTCCTCCGTTGTTCATTGAATTATCTGTCTGACAACCATAATAGATCAATAGCAAAATGAATGCAAATAAATTGTTTTGAAATCTCGATAACAACTTACGCCTTGAAGAATGGAACATAATAATTTAAACTGGATTTGGACTGATTATGTTCAAAATAAAATATATCTCCCCTACTCTTAAGGGCTTAAAATCATTTTTGGATTATCCAGTTCTTTTTTCTTAACACGCTTTTTCGTCAATTGAACTGATTAGTACATTCATTGACCTTTTGAGCAAAATGTAATTTGAATTTACCCGTTATTATTCCTAATTATACCATCGGGCGCTTATATTTCCCTCGGTAGGGCCTGGCCAGTAATGCCGATGCCTGAGGATTGTCATTTATTGAATATTTCTGGCTATCCCAATTGATCATTGCTTTTGTATTGTACGAGATCATGGCTAATTGCACTGTTGCTGTCGATTTAAATGCATCTTCTATTGAGCATGATATTAGATTCTTATCCTTCATTTTAACAGCATTAAGAAAATCAGCCATATGTGCAACGGCCATATCTTTTCCCGGGATGTCCAGGACTTCCTGAGTCTGATCTTTGCCGGCAGGCATTATAACGATTCTTCTGTCTGAAGCGAATATGGTCGCTTTTTCACCATAGAAGAAGACACCATTATTGAATTTTGGATTCAGCTCACCGGAACCCCATAACCTGTGCTGCCATGTGAGAGGCACCGATTCAAAGTTAAAAGTAGCTGTCAAAGTATCAGGAGTGGTGATTTTTCCGGCAAGAACCTTAAGACCACCGGTCGTATAAATACTTGATGGCATATCAAGATCCATTATATTGCGAATGATATCAATATGATGTATTCCCCAATCGACCAGGTGCCCGTTGCCATATTCCTTTTCAAGCCTCCATGCCAGATGTCCTATATTTGGGCTATAAGGTAATTTAGGGGCAGGTCCGCACCATGCTTCCCAATCCAGGGATTCCGGTGGTGCCTGTATTGTATTGTCCTGAAGTATGGGATTATAATGTATCTGGGCCCCGATCTGAAGGATATTGCCAGCGAAATTATCTGCGATTAAAGACTTAGCTTTGGCAAAGGCCTCACTCTGACGTCTCTGAAAGCCAATCTGAACATAATTACCGGCTTTTTGAGCTGCCTTGATCATTGCCAATCCCTCGTTTACATCGTAAGCCAGAGGTTTCTCACAATAAATATCAAGTCCTTTCTCACATGCAGCAATAAATTGAAGTGCATGCCAGTGGGGTTGTGTGCCAATAAAAACCGCCTCTAATCCTCTATGATCTAAAAGATCGGAATACAGGACATAGGTTTTAGGTCTTTTGCCCTGTAGTTGCTCCAACTTGTCGGCGTTTTTCTTTAGATGTTCAGTATCCACATCACATATTGCGATAACTTCAATGTCCCCGGCCTTAAAGGCAGCTTCTGTAATAACCATTCCATACCAGCCAACTCCGATCACACCAACCTTTAATTTTTTATCCTGGGATGATGCAGGCAGATGTATGGCAGAATAGATAGCGGCGGTACTTAAGGATCCATTGATTAAAAAACTTCTACGATTCATATCTCTTGATCATTTTTTCATTATAAACATAAGAAAATGAGCCTTAATAAGATATTATTAAGAGAAAAATAAATTGACCTACACAGTAACTTTTCAGAAATCTTTAAGTCAATAAAGAAGGAATTGTATCTTTTTTGCAACTCTTCCCATTAGTTCATGTCCTTTGATATAAGGATATAGCTTAGACCTGGCTGGTCAAACTAAAATAATACAGTTAAAAAATTGAGAATTATCATGATTCGCAACTACTTTATCGTTTCCATAAGGAATCTGCTCAAAAAGAAGACGTACTCCATTATTAACATCATTGGTCTATCAATTGGAATTATATGTAGTATATTAATCTCGTTGTGGATTTTTGATGAATTATCCTTTGATAAATTTCATCCAAAATCTAACAGGTTATACCAGGTAATGGTTCAATCCGAATTTGACAATACCATAAATACTTGGAGATCGGTTCCTCTCCCTACATATGAAGCAATAAAAGACGCACATTCCAATATTGCTAATTCAGCTGTTGCAAGTTGGTATGGTGATCACCTCCTGGTTGTTGGTGAAAAGCGGCTATTCCTGCAGGGTTACTATGTTAGTGAAGAATTCCTAACCATGTTCGAGTTCCCGTTGAAGTACGGCAATCCAACTGATGTACTGGATGATGCTTCGTCAATAGTGATCACTGAAGAAACAGCGAGGAAGTTTTTTGAAGATGAGGATCCCATAAATCAGGTTATCCGAATTGATGATCTTGGAGACTGTAAAGTGACGGGGATTCTAGAAGATATACCAAAGAATTCTTCATTTGAGTTTGATTATTTGATCTCATGGAAACATCGGAGATCCGTAAATCCATGGGTGGTGGATAATGAGGACAACTGGGGAAATTATTCTTTCCAGGTTTTCGTCGAATTAACTGATCCTATGCAGCTCGATGCGGTGAATGAAGCAATAAGACCTATGTTGATTGAACATGGCGAGGAGGGTGATTTAGAATCAGAACTTTTTTTATATCCACTTTTACGTTGGTGGCTTTATTTCAGTTTTGAGAACGGACAGGAAAAAGGCGGCATGATCGATTTTGTAAAAATGTTCAGCCTTATAGCCATTTTTATACTTATTATAGCCTGTATAAATTTCATGAACCTGGCAACCGCCCGTTCAGAAAGCCGTGCCCGGGAAGTAGGCATCAGGAAAAGTATTGGTTCCAAACGTAAAGACCTGGTATTTCAATTTCTTTCTGAATCCATTCTAATCTCTTTTTTGGCTTATATCATAGCCATATTGATCACCCTTTTAATTCTTCCATTTTATAATAATCTTGTCGAGAAGAGTCTATTTATAAATTTTACCTCACTGGAATTCTGGGGATTCTCAATCCTCATGATCCTTATAACAGGACTTCTGGCTGGAAGCTACCCGGCATTTTATTTGTCTTCCTTTAAACCAGTCAGGGTTTTGAAAGGAAAGCTCCAGGAAGGGAAACAAGCGAGTTTGCCAAGAAAGATCCTGGTAATTTTGCAGTTCGGATTTTCTATCCTCCTGATCATGGGAACAATTGTTATATATAATCAGATACAGCTGGTAAAAAACCGGGAATTGGGTTATAACCAGAACAATCTGATTGCAGTGGAAAGGAATGAAGAATTGGAGAAAAACTATCAGGTCCTAAAGAATGAACTTTTGCAGTCAGGTGTTGTAGAAGGTGTCACTGTATCAAACAGTCCTATCACACAGATCAATTCAAATAATTTTCTGGGATGGCCGGGTAAACCGGAAGAACTAAGGGTGCTTTTCACTACAATAACAACAGAATATGATTATGCGCACACAATGGGTATTAAAATACTTCACGGAAGAGACTTTTCCCCTGACTTCCCCAGCGATTCGAGTGCCATTCTTATCAACAAAGCTGCACTTGATCTTATGAACCTGGAAGATCCAATAGGAACTGAATTAGATTTATGGGGTGAGAAAAGAACCCTAATTGGTGTACTTGACAATGTTCTAATGGGTTCCCCATACATGGAAGTTAAGCCACTATTTGCTATAATCGATGACTGGGATGGTTATATTACCATTCGATTGAAGGAAACAAAAGACATATCAACTTCACTAAATTTAGTAAAAGGCCTGTTTGAAAAATACAACTCTGCCTATCCCTTTGAATACAGTTTTGCCGATATAGAATTTGATAAGAAATTCAAATCCATCAACATGACAAGCAACCTGTCAAATATATTTGCAACGCTAGCCATTGTTATTACCGGCCTGGGTATATTCGGTTTGGCGGCATACACTGCGGAGCAAAGAACCAAGGAAATAGGTATAAGGAAGGTAATGGGGGCATCAGTATTCAATATCGTTCGACTGATGACAAGTGATTTTTCCAGGCTGGTTATTATATCCTATATCATTTCTGCCCCAATTTCCTGGTGGTTGCTGAATCTGTATCTTGAAAGATATCCCATTCATACTAAGATCAGCTTCTGGATATTTCTTGGTACCGGTGTTTTTGCCTTGACTTTTGCAATTCTGATCGTTACTTCGCAGACCCTGAAAGCAGCACATGCCAATCCCGTTAATTCTTTGAGGAGTGAATGACATATGTAATCAGGTAAACAATCAGAAAAGCAATCTGAATTTTGCTGGTTCAACAACGTGAATTATCAAAAAGAGTAAATATTAATTTCTGAACGAAGACCGATAAAAAGGCAAACAAAAAGACTTAACATAAAAAGAAAAAACCACCTGCATAATTTAAACAGGTGGCCTAATAGTAATCATTATATCATTACGAATCAATTAGTTTTCTGGCAGCAGGTTATTAATATTAATCAGCACTAACAACATGTACAATCCTGTAAACAACGCTGGCCCTTGGGTTGCCTTCAGCCTCTCCTATTTTAGTCATATCAGGTGGTTGGAGATCGCCTGTCCAGGTTTGATTAATAGCATCTTTTAAACTGGGATATATATCGTATGAAATTGTATTATATTTGATATCCTCCCCG
>JAHEGY010000163.1 GCA_024644875.1 Cyclobacteriaceae bacterium | reverse complement strand
CTAGTAATTGAGGTAATTCATAAACCTTTTAGTTCCCCTGGCTCTCAGCCTGAGATTGCTCAATCACAGTACCTTTTATGTACAGATATTCAGGTCCGCCCTCTACGTTGGCAACCACTTTGATGCTTTTCCGGAACTTTCCCATTGCAGCTGCATCGAAGGTGGCTTTAACTTTCCCTGTCTTGCCTGGCATAACCGGATCCTTTGTATATTCCGCTACTGTACATCCGCAGGATCCCTCTACTTCGGATATTACCAGGGGGGCCTGACCTTTGTTGGTGAATTCAAACTCATAAACTACGGGATCAAGATGATTTATCTCACCAAAATCGTGTTCGGTATTTTCCCACTTAAAATTCGGATACTGAAACTGGGCATTCACTGAAATGACCGTACCCATAAATAAAATTAATCCTGCAATAAAGAATTTTCTAATCATTGTCCTTCAATTTTTATTTCTTCTTATTCAAAATCAAATCGTCAGGTTGATCCAAATTTACATAAATGACCTGAAAAAATCTGTTTTTCAGACCAGCCTACAAATGGTTAACGAATAAATTCCCAATTATGATATATCTTATCAAAATTCAGGCCACCATTTCTCTTTTTATCTGATTTTTACCATAGAAAGCTCGTATTACCCTCGTAAGTTTTTCCGGTTCCAGCAGAAAACCATCATGCCCATATAGTGAATCGATCATGGCAAATTCTCCGTTATCAACTTCTGAGGATAGGTATTTCTGCTCAGTTATGGGAAAAAGAATATCTGTTTCCATGCCAATAAACAGACTTTTTGCCTTTACTCGTTCCAGTCCCTTTTCAACACTTCCCCGTCCGCGACCAACATTATGGCTGTCCATGGCTTTGGAGAGGTACCAGTAGCTGAAAGCATTGAACCGGCGCGCTAATTTTTCACCCTGATAGGCCTGATAACTGCATGCCTTGTAGCCGTCGGTTTTGTCTACATCGGTTTCGCTCTGGGTGGCATTATATGTGTTATAATTCCTGTAAGATATCAAGGCCATGGCCCGGGCGATTTTCATGCCACTTTCACCGGCAGTATCGGTACTTAATTCCCAGGTAAGATCCTGTTTAATGGCCATCCTTTGCGTTTCATTGAATGCTATACCCCAGGGAGAATGGAAAGCATTCGTTCCGATAGCTACCAGATTTTCAAATAATTCTGGTTCGCTCGCAGCCCATTCAAGGGCTTGTTGCCCTCCCAGTGAACAGCCAATTACTGTATGTATTTTAGGAATTTCAAGATGCTCTCTTAAGATCCCGAAGGTTTTCAGGATATCCCGGTTTGTCAATTCCGGGAAGCTATGGTAATAAGGAATTCCTGTGACCGGATTTACACTTAAAGG
This sequence comes from Cyclobacteriaceae bacterium, assembly GCA_024644875.1. Taxonomy (GTDB): domain Bacteria; phylum Bacteroidota; class Bacteroidia; order Cytophagales; family Cyclobacteriaceae; genus JAGTVG01. The sequence continues at coordinate 6,099 of JAHEGY010000163.1, read as the reverse complement.
TCCGGTAGAGCCATAACAACTCCCCGGCATATTCGCACAAATTATAAAATATTCTTCAGGATCATAAAGAAGTCCAGGTCCGAATAATCCAGGCCACCAATCCTGAAAGTTTGAATTTCCTGTGAAGGCATGACATACCCAGATCACATTTGAGCGTGTCGGGTTGAGCTTACCATAGGTGGTATAGTACAACTCAAGATTGTCAAGTTTTCCGCCCAGTTCGAGCTCTACCTCCTGATTATATTTAAAAGTTTGATGCGTCAACATTTTTTTGTATTTATTATTTTTACTCTTGTTATAATAATTGTCAGTCATCCAATATCGTTCTGAATGCCTGTTCGAAATCAGCTTTAATATCATCAATATGCTCAATCCCTGTCGATACCCTTAATTGAGAAGGATGTACCCCGGCACTTAGCTGTTCCTGCTCGGACAATTGCTGATGCGTTGTTGAAGCGGGATGGATGATCAGTGTTTTTGAATCGCCGACATTGGCCAGGTGGCTGACCAGTTTGAGATTATTTACAAATTTCTCTGCCACCGATTTTCCTCCTTTAAGTTTAAAAGTGAAAACACCGCCATATCCTCTTTTCAGATATTTCTTAGCCAGATCGTGATACTTACTGCTTTTCAAACCCGGATAATTTACGCTTTCAACTGCTTCATGATTGGAAAGCCACTGGGCAAGCTTAAGTGCATTATCCACTGTTCTGTCCAGTCTAAGCGATAATGTCTCCAGGCCTTGTAGCAGGAGGAAGGAATTAAAAGGGCTTAAGGCCGGACCAAGGTCCCGCAATCCTTCAACCCTGGCACGTATTATAAAAGCGATATTCCCGAATGGTCCGTCATCTCCAAATACTTCCCAGAATTTCATGCCATGATAGCCTTCAGATGGTTCCGAAAACTGAGGATACTTACCATTCCCCCAATTAAAATTACCTCCGTCTATAATCACACCACCAATGCTGGTCCCATGCCCGCCAATCCATTTGGTTGCTGAAGCCGTAACAATATTGGCGCCATGTTCAAGTGGCCTGAACAGGTATCCGCCTGCACCGAAGGTATTATCAACAACCAGTGGAATATTGTTTCTCCTGGCAACCTGCGCAATCGCTTCGAAATCAGGAATATTAAATTCTGGATTGCCGATGGTCTCAATATATAAAGCCCTGGTCTTTTCATCGATAAGCCTTTCAAAGCTGTCCGGTTCGTCATCCTCAGTGAACCTAACATCTATACCAAGTCTTTTAAAAGTTACTTTGAACTGATTATAGGTCCCTCCATATAGATGACTGGTCGATACCAGGTTTTCACCCGCTTCAAGGATCGTGTGAAGGGCAATCAACTGTGCGGCCTGGCCTGATCCAACGGCGAGTGCAGCTACCCCACCTTCAAGAGCGGCGATACGCTTTTCAAACACATCCGTCGTTGGATTCATAATCCGGGTATAAATATTTCCAAATTCTTTCAATGCAAATAAATCTGCTCCATGCTTGGCATCTTTGAACGTATAAGATGTAGTCTGATATATAGGTACAGCCCTTGACCTTGTGGTCTCATCTATTTCATGGCCGGCATGTAATTGTAATGTTTCGTATTTTAAGTTTGCTGACATAATTTTCTTTTTGTGGTTAATAAATTAAACAGGTGATCTTTATGGTACTTAAACCTGAGAGGTGCTACTGGTACACGTATCCTAATACATGCAACAGCAGCATTGCATACAACATGTATTGCATACCTTGGCGGTTAATTCAAATAGGATAGCACTGCCGTAATCCGGCGTAAGGCCATTAAACCTTGTGTGTCTTTTTAGAGTCTTTGTCATTGTAATACAATTTATATTTCCCTAAAATATTTTTGGGTCAGGAATTAGCACCTTGGCAATCCATACCAGGTTGCTAGAGCTTCAAAGAGCCTGTCTCTCCACTCTTCTTTATAAATCAATTACGGCTTGAGGCGAATTGATTTGAACTGCTAAAGTAAGAGAATAATTTTTTCAATCCAAATTTCAATGAAATTTTAAAATATCTGAATGCGGCCCGTCGTATTAATAGGTAGACTTATTATCTTAAGATTTTGAATATAAAAATGCTCAATATGCGTGGTTTGGTAACATATTTGTTTTTAATCATTTTGTTTATAAAACCTGCATCCGCACAGGAGGAGGAAGAAATAAACGTTGTGGGATTTCGCTTCCTGGATTATGGGAAAGATCTTCCGGAAGATATTCTGCAAGCCAAATCAATTGTTCTTGTGTCGGTTCCCCCTGTTTCAAAAACAAGCTCAGAACGCGGGGACTGGAAAGCTTTCAGTAACGAAGCGCATGAATATTTCAAAAAAATTGGAATTGACCCAGTAGCATACGTATATTTTGATGATGTCTTTGCCAGCCCTGACGTAACTAAGGCTTACACCGCCCAGTTTATTAAAAGAGAAATAAAGTACATTATTATAATCAGCAAGGTATTTTTGAAAATAAAGAATAGAGAATCGCTTAGAAATGTTGTTCTAATAACCGGTTTTAGCCAGGATGAGGTATTGATCAAGAATGGTCAGAAGGCTTATAAGGACCAGGATAAAGATTTTGAAAAACCGATGAAGAAAATATACGGCATTACCGTTCGAAAAGATTTTGTTAAAACAAACAATCTGATCATTGACAGCCCGGAATACCTACCTGCTATGGGCATAATAAAAGGCCGCAGGAACCAGAGTTATCCGGTAGATCTTCGTGTTGATAAACTGGCAGTTCCCAAGTTTGAGGAGGTTAGAATTCCTGAAAATCGTCCGGGGGGTATCCTGAATAACCGGATTGCAAAAGAAATTGAAAAAGCCAACGAATTTGTCGAAAGACAGAATTTCGAGATCGACCGGTTATTCCAGAATTATAAGTGGAAATATGAATTGGTAAGTCCGGATATAGACGACAAGGAATTATTAAAAAACGGTTTTCTTTATAAGCTGGTACGGGTAAGCTCTACCGGTAAAAAAGTCAAGGAGTTTCTTGGTTATGAACTTAATGATATTGAACAGGATTATATTACCACGATACAAAAACCTGATGGTAGCATTACACTCAGAGCCATTCCTGTTAATGCACCGGTCCATAAATTCTATATAAAGAGTCTTCCCCGGGATGAAGTATATCTGGGAGAAAGCTGGGATGCGGATGAGACCTGGCAGGATGCTTTAAAAAACCACCTCAAGAACCTGATCGATAATCTTGAAAGAAGGTAGGAGGAATCGGAAGATCTGTTTACATGTATTCCTCCCGGTTTTCGGGGCCTTCCATAACAAAGCTGCCAATGAATGTCTTTTTATCAGTGGGGTTGAATGATTCCAAATATTTTTCCAGGGCATAAACACTTGAAGTAAATCCTATCTCCCCCCACGGAATTTCATGTTGATCAAACAGCCTGACTTCAAGACTTTCCAGGCCCGGATCCACATTCCATTCCATAATACGTGTTAGAAAGATCATATAAACCTGATTCACATGGGGTATGCTGTATACGCAATGCAATTTGATAATATCCCCATCCAATCCGGTTTCCTCTTTTAATTCTCTTAGGGCCCCCTCTTCCGCGCGCTCACCATTTTCCATGAAACCAGCTGGCAGGTTCCATTTTCCTATGCAGGGTTCTATTGCTCTTTTACAGATTACGATTTTATTATCATATATGGGTAGACAACCAACAATTACCCGGGGATTGTTATAATGGATAGATTTACAATTATTGCAAACAAATCTTTCGTAATTGTCACCTTCGGGTATTATAAAATTGATTTGGTCACTTCCACAATTACTGCAATACTTCAAAATCAGATCTTTTTGTAATTTATTAGACGAGTACTTTCTCTATATATTCAAATGTAGTCATAATTTCCGGTTGACCGTTTACAATGGCAATGTCATGTTCAAAATGTGCAGAAGGTCTTCCATCAGCGGTAACGATCGTCCAGCCATCATTCATTTGCTTTACATTTTTTGTTCCAAGATTAATCATTGGCTCAATAGCCAGGGTCATTCCATTTTTAAGCTTAGTGCCTTTTCCACGTTTACCAAAATTCGGGACTTCCGGCGATTCATGCATTTTCTTTCCTATTCCATGCCCAACTAATTCCCGAACAACGCCATATCCGTATTTCTCAGCATGCTGTTGAATAGCAAAGCCAATATCACCGATCCTGTTTCCAGCTTTAGCCTGCTCAATCCCGAATGACAGACACTCTTTTGTAACCTGGATTAGCTGTTTTATTTCTTCATTCACCTCACCAACCATAAAGGTATAGGCCTGATCTCCATAAAATCCATTTTTCAAAGCCCCACAATCCACGGAAATGATATCCCCATCCTTCAGTGGTTGATCATTAGGTATGCCATGGACTACTTCTTGATTTATGGATGTACAGAGCGTGTTTGGAAAACCGTATAATCCTTTAAATCCCGGGATTGCTCCATGATCCCTGATATATTCCTCTGATATTGAATCCAATTTTAAAGGGGTAATACCTGGTTTAATTTCAGAAGCCAGCATTCCCAGTGTTTTGCTTACCAATTGGGCACTTTCCCTCATCAAAACGATCTCATCTTTGGTTTTTATTTTAACCATTCCGGTTTACTTTTAAATACTTTTGCAATTTGGGGATCAAACCTTTATCCCTGGGGTAGTTAAAGTGTGCTTCAACATCAAGCAATTGATGGTTGAACTCACCACCATCAGGATGCAGCATCTGCCAGACTTTACTCCAGCCGGGAAATCCTCCAATATTGCGATCATCTATGAATATATCTGCCTGAATTTTTCTTACATATCCTTCTTCAATCTGTTCTTCCGGAAAATTTTTATTGACCGCGTAGAAATCAATACCGTTTTGGTTGCAATACCTTACCGCATCTTCCAGAAATCTACCTGTCCTGAACGTCCATAATATTAATCGATGGCCCTTTTTTTGAAGTGCCTTCAGGGTATCGAAGGCAAAAAGCATCTCTTTACCAATAGCAGGATATTCATGCTCTACAATGGTGCCATCAAAATCCACAGCTATTATTTTAGAGTTATCGCCAATCATATCTTCTGTCTGAACAAAATGTCAATTAAATCTATACTTTATCCTTGTCTTTAATTTCTGAATCTCTCTTGAGATAATCAGATCCGTAATTTCAGCTGAAATCGCATGTTCACCTATACCCGACAAGGCCATTTTAAACTTTTCCTCATTAATATCCAATCTATACATGGCATTCAAAAGTCTTTCGAAATCATTGTCCAACAAATATGCAACAATTTTTTCGAGTTTCTCTTTTAATTCATCCATATGCCCTATTTGATAGAGACTTTGCTCACTTTCAAGATTTAAGTCCTGAATGATCAATTCTGATAACTTATGCTCCTTGCCTTCCGCAAAATCCGCCATAGTCGGTTATTTAATTAAACCCGAAATCTGCTTAAAAGTTTCCGTTCCTGCAACCCGGCAGAGTTCTAAAAGAATAGATTCATAGGTTGTTATGATGCCTCCCTCGCTTCGAATTCGTTCCACTGCTATCTTCTTATCGTTTTCCTTTCTTGAAGAAACACAATCTTCAACCAGTACAGGATGGAAACCGTTATCAATAAGGTCCAGTACAGTTTGTAAGACGCAAACGTGTGTTTCAATACCGGCCAGTATTACAAATTTCTTATTAAGCATATTTAACTCTTTCAGAAACCTGCTTTCATCACAACAACTGAATGAGATCTTTTCAATTGGCTCTATATTACCCTTGTTTTCTATTATTGCAGGAATTGTTTTCCCCAGTCCTTTTGAATATTGTTCTGTGATAAGAAGGGGTATATCTAATAGCTTCAAACCTTTCATTAAGATTTCAACATTGTGTTCCAGTTCTTCCCTTTTATAAATATGTGGAAAAAGCCGTTCCTGAATGTCAATTATAACAGCACTTGTATTTTCTTTTGTAATTCTCATGGCCAATTGGGATCTGTATGCAAATTTAACTCTAATCTTCAAAAGCAAATAAGATTTGAGGGATAATGCAATATTAATTGAACATGAAAAATAGGCTGAAATGTCTATCTTTACCTTGCATTTTTAAAA